>NZ_CP121685.1:2795000-3005012 GCF_029760915.1 Olleya sp. YS
TATAGTCACTCAAAAAGTTATGGTGGAAATACCTTTAGCTTTTTTGAGAATGAAACTAATGATGAGGAGGAATAAAAAATTATGTCATTCCTGCAAAAGCAGGCATCCAAAATTATATTAAAATAGATTCCTGCCTACGCAGGAATAACAAAATCAAAAACCCTTCTTAATTTTAAGAAGGGTTTGTTATGTGTAAGCAAATCTATAAGCCGGATTCTGTATTACGCCTAGGCGTAACCCTTATCATTTATCTACATCTATTGTTACCAATAGACTTTAGCTACCTACCCTCTAACAATCGCGCGTGCACGCTCAAGCGTTAGTATACATGGTATTGCACCTCATAGAGTTTACCTGGTTTCACTACAGCATGACCTGTACATACTTTCTGTTGCACTTTTCCTCACCTTTCGGTGGATGGCTGTTAGCCACTATGATTACACTATGGTGTCCGGACTTTCCTCTACGCCAAAAGCGCAGCGATAAGGCGATTTACTGTTTGCAAAATTACGGTAAACTTAGTTATTTTATCAACTAATTATTAGTAAACTTATTTTTCTATAATTAATAAAGCTAGTTGCATTTCATCGATTTCTATTTGTTATATACGGATGTTGTGCTTAGTTATTTTTCAGATTACTATTTCCAAATCTTTTTAAATTCGTTCCAGAGATTGTTTTTAGGAATCGATTTTTCGATATTGGATTCCACAAACTTTTCATCTGCTTTTGAACTTAAACTTTCTTTATATTCAATTCCGATTATTGGAAACGAAACTTTTTTTATGTAATCCATTATCCAGCTTTCCGATTGCTGTACAAAATCCGAGCGTTTTTTTAATTCAGACGCAATAGCATTTATAATATCTAAGCTTTTTGGGTCTGACTTATTCGCTTTGTCATAAATCATTACACATAAAGCTTCTATTAATACATTCCGTTTTCCAATGTCGATTTCATCTTGGTCTATAAACTTCAAATACAAGTCAATACTCTCATCGTGTTGGGCGAGCAACAAGTCTTCGTCTTGAGATGAAAAGTAATATTCAGGATTTTTGCTCCATTCAGAAAGTAATTCTTCGTCAATATCAGGTTTATTTGAACTGATAGAAGAGAAGTTTTTTCCTCCGCATTTTGAACAAGCTAAATTATGAACAAAACTATCTTTCAATTCAAATGCAGCTTCTCTTTTGTCAACTTCTATTGAGTCAACATTTCCACATTTACAAGTTTTATTGTATTTGTAGGTCATTTTTTAATTAAGCACAACGTATTTGTGTATGGTTTATAGCGTTTTTATTAGCGATTTTAGTTCCGATTGATTGATGTTTGTTAAAGGTAGGTATATTCCTTGACTTAATCAACTAAGCTATAAACTATACACTTTGTTGTAAGCAGTTTTTTATTCCTCAAATCTATACATTATGTCTGTTCTCAAAATATATTTTTCTCCTAGATCCAATTTTGTTCCTTCGTGTTCCAAATCGTGAAAGAATATCAAGCAACTTCCTTTTTTAGGTACTATTTTTAAGTTTCCAAAAGTCGTTTCTCCACCAACAAAGTTGTCGTTCAGATAAATCATAAACGTATAGTAACTCGATTCAAGCTCGTTCCGTATATAACTTTGGTCACGATGTTTTTTAAATTCTTGATTTGGTTCATATTTATAAAATCGGAACATTTCATTTAGTCCAATCGCTCTACTTTTTCCAAGTTTTGGATTTACGAATTCTTTTACGTCATTCCAGATATTTACAGCAAGTTCAAAGTCGGTAAACAGAATCCGTTGATTGTTTCTTACACTTTCAACTAATTTTTGTCCACTTTCGGTCTGAACCATTGCTGGTTCATATCCAATAATTTCACTTTTAGAAATGAATTCATCACACTTGTCTGATGTCCAAAAGTTTTCAATTTCTAAAATATGTTCTGCATGTTGAATTAAGTTCATTTCTTAAATTGCTTACAACGGTCTCGGTTATGAGTAGTTGCGTGGTTTTGCACTTAACTTTGCAAGTACATACCAAACTGAAAATCCGCGAGGATTTTCAGAAGCAGGCGTGAACTAGCAATTACTTATAGCCATTGTTGTGCATAGTTTTTTTAATTCGCTATTAGTTTGTCTGAAATCATTATTCCACTATATCCAGCATTTTGATGTTTAAGTGAAAGTTTATTTTTTATTAAGGGTTTGAACATCAAGTTCGTCGTATCGCTCACAATGTCTACTTCAAATCTATAAGCTCCAAAATCTCCTTTTTCCGTTTTTAAAGTAATCGGATTTTTAATTTCATAACCTTGTTTCGATTCATCTCTTTCTGTTCCAAATAGGACAAAGTCGTCTCTAACATCAGGAACAAAAACAAATTCTCCATAATATTTGGTTCCTTTTTTCACTTGACTACCTTTAATCGGAAAATGCTTAATCTTTACATCATCAAATACATATTTATTTTCATATTTTTTTAATTCAGATTTCAGACTGTCGTTTTGAGTTTGTAATTGGTTAATTTCGGATTGCAATTCAGTTTGATTTCCACAACTCATAATTGCAAATAGCAGTAATAAAATATAGACTTTATTCATTCAGTTTTGAGTTTGTTTAAATTACCTACAACTTGTTATATAAATTGTCTATATCCCGTAATTAAATCGTGATATCGTAACTTTTATGTTGTTGACACCTTGTAAATATAATAATAAAAATAAGTAGTAAAAATAAAAAAAAACATCCAAACAATTATTAATTAATCAATATGCCATACTGCTTAAAAAAGTGTTTTATTTTGTTAATAACTCCTATTAAATTATACCTTCAAATTTCTAATTTTGAATATGAATTTTTAACTTTGTTACTATTAAAATAACATCTAGAGATGTTAGAAAAACGTAGTATTAATTGGAACACTTTGTAGTATCGGCTAGAAAATACAGACCACAAACATTTAAAGATGTTGTGGGCCAATCTGCTATTACAAATACGCTAACTAATGCTATAGAAAATAATCATTTAGCACAAGCTTTATTATTTACAGGACCACGTGGTGTTGGTAAGACTAGTTGTGCACGTATTTTAGCAAAAATGATTAATAGTGACGGAAACGAGACTGGTGACGAGGATTACGCCTTTAATATTTTTGAGTTGGATGCAGCATCAAACAACTCGGTTGACGATATTAGAAACTTAACAGACCAAGTTCGTATTCCGCCTCAAGTTGGTAAATATAAAATCTATATTATTGACGAGGTACACATGCTGTCTCAAGCTGCTTTTAATGCCTTTTTAAAAACTTTAGAAGAACCACCAAAACACTGCATTTTTATATTAGCAACTACTGAAAAACATAAAATAATTCCAACCATTTTATCGCGTTGTCAAATCTTTGATTTTAAACGTATAACTGTAAAAGACGCTAAAGCGTACTTAAAATATATTGCTAAAGAGCAAGGGATTACTGCAGAGGACGATGCTTTACACATTATTGCCCAAAAAGCAGATGGTGCCATGCGTGACGCTTTATCTATCTTTGATCGTGTAGTGAGTTTTTCTGGCAAAGAGTTAACTAGACAATCGGTTACCGAAAATTTAAACGTCCTAGATTACGAAACCTATTTTGAAAGTACAGACTATATTTTAGAGAATAAAATTCCAGAATTACTTATTCTGTTTAATAAAACGTTAGCTAAAGGGTTTGATGGTCACCATTATATTGCTGGATTAGCGTCACATTTTAGAGACTTGCTAGTGTGTAAAAATCCATCGACTATAGAATTGTTAGAAGTTGGTGATGACACTAAAACCAAATATGTAGAGCAAGCCCAAAAAGCGTCTCAAGACTTTTTAATTAAAGGAATTAACTTGGCTAACGAGTGTGACTTAAAATACAAAAGCAGTAAAAACCAACGACTCTTAGTTGAGTTAACACTAATGCAATTGGCCTCTATCACTTTTGATGGAGAAAAAAAAAATAGCAGTCGCTTCATAATTCCGCCTTCTTATTTTAAAAAGATTGGTATTACACCTGTAAAAGTCACTAAACCTAAAAAGGAATCTGAAACTACACAAAAGGTTGAAGAAGACCCTGTAAAGGTTAATCCAGAACTACAAAAATTTGTCGAGCCACCTAAACCTAAAATAATTTTAGAAAAAGGGATCGCTTCAGACAACAAACGTACTTCTGGTTTATCTTTAAAAAGTATTAAAGCCAAAAAAGAGCATCAAATCAAACAATTAGAGGTGGTTGTAGACGAAGAAAACTTACCACGTGATGCTTTTAATGAAGATGAATTAGTTACTGTTTGGAATCAATTTGTCGATCAAATTGAAAAAGAAGGTAATTACAATCTAGCATCAATCTTATCCATTGACAAGCCAACGCTAGCTGAGGATGGACATACCATACAATTAACCTTTCCTAATCCTACTAACAAGGTTGAAGTTGAGCGTAACTCGTTTGATTTAATGTCTTATTTACGTAAACATCTTAATAATTATGATGTTACTTTAGACATTACCATAAATGAAGCGTTAGATACTAAATATGCCTACACGCCTATTGAAAAATATGAAAAGTTAAAAGAGAAAAACCCAAATTTAGAGTTGTTACGTAAGACGTTTGATTTAGACGTATAAATCATTATACTAGAATTAAATAACTATGTTTTATGAATAAATTTATTGTATTAATTTTAGCTGTTTTTATAGCTCTAGTTAGTTGTGATGGTCGTGATAGAATACATAAAACACCTCAAGAAGTTCTTATTGAGAATAAGCTTTTAGACTCGTTTTCAGAAAACATAAAATATTTTCCTAAAGAGTATGTAGAATCTACAACAGATACAGTTTTAAGTAATGGGTTTAGGGTGAAAATTAAGACTTATACTGATATGGAGAATGCTGTATTGCAGTCCTTTACAGTGGATACAATAAAAAATAGACATTATTTTAGAGAGGTTATTTCTGAGGTAGTTGTTTTTAAAGAGAATAAGCAAGTTTTTAAACAAAACATAGACGATACATTTTTATCTGTAATAGATACTGATTACATAATAAATGAAATGTATTTAGATGAAGAAAAATCATTAGAGACTAATAATTTACATCTAATTGCATCACTTTGTATTCCAAGAACTGTGAATTGTCCAGTTTATTCAATAATAATTGATAAATATGGAAAATATGAAGTTTTAAAACTTTAAACTTTTAACTTTTAACTAATATAAATGCTAGGACTTAAACTACCCACAGATCCACGTTGGGTTAACATTGTAGAAAAAAACATAGAAGACATTTTAACAGATCACGCGTACTGTGAGCAAAAAGCAACTAGTACAGCTATATCGTTAATAGTTAGTTTTCCTGAATATACAGAGCTTGTACAAGAGATGGTAGCTTTGGTTAAAGAAGAAATTAGCCATTTTAAAATGGTTCATGATTTAATCTTAAAAAAAGGTTGGACTCTTGGTCGAGACAGAAAAGATGACTACGTTATACAATTATTAACTTTTTTCCCGAAAGGTGGAAGCCGAACCACTCAATTAGTACATAGACTTTTGTATGCAGCATTAATTGAAGCCAGAAGTTGTGAGCGTTTTAGATTACTGTCTGAAGAGCTTGAGGATAAAGAATTAGCAGAATTTTACAGAAAACTAATGGTAAGTGAAGCTAACCACTATACCATGTTTTTAGGGTTTGCAAGACAATATGGAGACCGAAAAGAAGTAGACAAAAAATGGCAAGATTTACTTGAATTTGAAGCACAAATCATGAAAAACTTAAGCAAAAGCGAAACCATACATGGTTAAAAAATGAGATAAAAAAAGCCAATTCTATACAGAATTGGCTTTTTTTATGTTTATTAAAATAGATTAGAATTTAACACCCAATCCAATTTGCATATTTGTGTTTTTTGCTTCTAAGTTAGCAGTATTATCATCTAATACACTAGTTAGTCCATAAGAGTATCTAAAGTCAATAAAAAATTCGTCAGAAATCATGTATTCTAGTCCACCTAAACCAGAAAAACCAAAGTTTTTAAAACCATCGTTGTAAGAATGTCCCTTTATACTTGCTACTGGTCCTAACCCTAAGCTAAAACTATCACTAATTTTAAATTTAAAAAATAATGGCATTTGGATATAGTTAATTCTTAGGTTTTCTTCTTTTGCACCTTCTGCAGAAAACTGAATTTCTGGTGCAAACGATATAGATTTAGATAAACCATATTCACCGAAAAAACCTATAAAAAAACCATTTCTATGTGCATTTTCAACACCTGATGGAACCATTGGTTCAAAATCTAAGTTTGATATTGTATAACCTGCTCTGACACCATACATAGCATCTTGAGAAAATCCGTAAAAAGACGCTAATAACAGGGTAAATAGTAAAATAGTTTTTTTCATGATTTGAAAAATTTAGTTGGTTTAATTCAGTTATTGATTGTAATAGTAAATATATATTTTTTTAATAAATAAATTATAATAAACAGATAAAGTGTACTATTTTAACTTTGTATGGCTTGAAACCGTTTCGTTATACATGCTTTTTATTATACCATCTGCAAGTCCAATTTTAGGAACATAGATATCTTTTGCGCCAGACCACTTCATAGCTGAGAGGTATATTCTGGTTGCAGGTATAATAACATCTGCTCTATCTTGATTTAAGTCTAAAATAGAGATACGCTCTTCGTAGGAGTAGGTTTGCAGCATATTGTAGTACGTTGTTAAATAAAAGTACGATAGTGGTTTACCTAAGGCTTTTCCTGATACTTTAAATATTTTGTTGATGTTACCACCAGAACCTAAAACATCGATTTTATCATACTTTGAAGTTTCTGTTTTAATCCAGTGTTCTAAATCTAACCAAGCCTCTTTTTTAACCATATCATTTAACAATCGTACAGTACCAATTTTAAATGATTTAGACGACACCTTTTCACTATTAGAGATTACAGAAAATTCTGTACTACCACCTCCAACATCTACGTATAAGTACGTTTTGTTAGCATCTATAAACGTATTTAAATCGGTAGCAGCAATAATAGCAGCTTCTTCTTCGCCTTCAATGATATCGATTTGCAAACCTGTTTTTTTCTTTATTTGTTTTGCAACTTCTTTTCCATTATTTGCTTCACGCATTGCGGAAGTTGCACACGCCTTATATTTAACTACACCATGAGATTGCATCAATAATTTAAAAGCCAACATGGTATCTAACATTCGTTTAGTATTGTTTTCTGAAATGACTTCAGAAATAAATACATCTGCTCCAAGACGAATAGGCACCCTAACCAACGAGCTTTTTTTAAAACGTGTTGGTTTTCCCTTTTCTTCTACAATATTAGAAATAAGCAATCTAACTGCATTGGACCCTATATCTATAGCTGCATATTTTTGAATCTTAAGCATCTAATTTATTTTTTAAATAATTATAGGCTTCAAATTGTGATCTAAATTTTGGCTTATCGTTTCGTTTATAGGTATTGTTTTGAGCTTTATTTAATAATCTTGCTTTAAAATTATCTTTCCAGCAAATATCAAAAGTGTCTATTAGCTCTTCCTTTATAGCGTCATCGTAAATTGGACAAGTAACTTCTACTCTATTTTGTATATTTCTAGTCATCCAATCTGCAGATGAAATAAAAACTTTTGGATTATTATTGTTACAGAAAATATATAGTCTGGTGTGTTCTAAAAATTTATCTACAATACTAACGACTTCTATATTATCACTAACGCCTTTTACACCTGGAACCAAACAGCAGATACCTCTGACTACCATATCTATTTTCACACCTGCTTGACTAGCTTCGTACAATTTATCAATCATTTGGTAGCTAGTTAAGCTATTCATTTTAAGTTTCATATAGGCAGGTTTACCTTCTTTTTTATTCTGAATTTCCTGATCTATAAGCTGATAAAACTTGTTTTTAGTATAATGAGGAGAAGTAATAATATGCTTGTACCTGTATATTTTATAATTAACTTCAAAAAAATTAAAGACTTTATTAATGTCTTTTAAAATTTTAGAATTAGCAGTAAACAGTGTGTAATCTGTATAGATTTTAGCAGTAGATTCGTTAAAATTACCTGTGCTAATAAAACCATATCGTTTTAGTTTTTTTCCTTCTTCACGCTCTATAACACACATTTTACTATGTACCTTTAGTCCTTGAACTCCAAATATTAGCTGTACACCTTCACGTTGCATTTGTTCGGCATATGTAATATTTGCTTGTTCGTCAAAACGCGCTTGAATCTCCATTGACACAATTACCTTTTTACCATTTTTAGCAGCATTTATTAAAGAACTAGCCACTTGAGAAATTTGAGCTAACCTATAAATAGTTATTTTGATAGTTTTTACTTTAGGATCTAAAGCAGCTTCACGCAAAAACTTAACCACATAAGCAAAAGTGTGATAAGGTGCATATTGCAGGTAATCTTTTTTAGCTATTGCTTCAAAAATACTACCTTCTAATGATAGTCCTTTAACTTCTAAAGGTTCTATTTTGTCGTACAATAAATCGGTTCTTCCTAAGCTAGGAAAGCCCATGTAATCTCTACGATTATGATATCGTCCACCAGGAATAATACTATCTGTATTATCTATATTAAGTTTCTCCATTAAAAACTTTAACGTAGACTTATCAATTGTTTTGTCATAGACAAATCTTACAGGCTCAGCATCTTCACGCTCTTTTACACTGTCACTGATTTTTTCCATAAAACTTTTGGTTAAATCACTATCTAAATCTAACTCTGCATCTTTAGTGATTTTAATCATATGGGCTGTAATTTTTGAGTATTCAAAAATGTTGAAGATATCATCCAAAAATAGACGTAATAAGTCATCTAACATGATAACGTTATTTTTGTCATCCTCTTTGGGTAATACAATAAAACGATCCATGTTTTTAGAAATTTCAATCAAAGCATATTGATTCGTTTCATCTTTCATCTGCATATTTACAGCCAAATAAGCAGCGTCATCTTTAAGGTTTGGAAGTTTTAAATCTGTATTTAAAATTATGGTCACTAATGCAGGACTAACTTTTTCTAAAAAATATCGTTTTAGAAAGGCCAACTGTGATTTAGATACTTTATTTTCTCTTAGAAAAAATATGTTTTCTGACTCTAATTGCTTTTGAATATGACTTAAAATTTTCAAACTTTCTGTTTGATGTTTTATTACTGTGTTGGTAATAATATCTAGTAATTTTGAAGCTTTAATACCACCTAGTTGACTTTTTCCTTCTTTACCTGCAAAATTTATACGTTGCACAGTAGCATATCGTACTTTAAAAAACTCATCTAGATTATTCGAATAAATTCCTAAAAAGCGAAGTCGCTCAATTAACGGAACAGTCTCATCTGCAGCTTCTTGAAGGACACGATGATTAAATTGTAACCAACTAAGTTCTCTGTTAATATATTTATTGTCTATTATATGATTAGTCATTGATAATTAAGATTTAAATACAAATATATCTATAAGAAAAACTATTTTAAATGTTTTGGAAAGACAATTTTAGTTGTCGTTCCATTTTTAATATTTTTCCAGCTATCGGTTTCAAATTCTATTTGTACAAATCCAGATGTTGTTACATTGTCAATACTAATATTTCCAAGAGAATTACATAAATTAGTTAGTGCATAATTATGTCCAAAAATCATTAAAATGCTTATTGAATCGTCACAAGACTTAATAATTTTAAGAACAGCCTCTCCAGAAAAATCATAAAGCTGCTTTTTTAGCTCGAATTGGGTCGAATTTAACTTTAAATTATCGACGAACAACTTAGCTGTAGATTTTGCCCTATTAGCAGTGCTACTATAAATAGCATCTGGATATAAAAAATTAGCTTCTAAATGATTACATACTAATTTAGCATCATTTACACCTCTATTTTTTAGTGGTCTATCATGGTCTGGAACATCAAATTCCCATGAAGATTTACCATGTCTTACAAACTGAATTATTTTACTCATTACTGTCGATTAACTACGTTTTTAAACGATTAAATTGTTTTTAAATACCTTTTATCGGTTTTATAGGTGCTATAACATATTTTTTTGATTTCAATAGCAAATCATCTTTCATTTGTTATGCTATTAATTAATTTTCCCCTTAAATCTAAAAAAATACAAAAGACCTACTATTATCACTCAGTGGTAAATTTCCCTTAAGCTGTAGCGTATTTTGGCTGTAATAATTAGTTAAAAATATAAAATATTAAGCAGTAAAGAAGTTTATGTTATGAGAATATTCAATTCTCTTTATTTATTTCCAATAACCCTACCATTTTATGGTAAGGTTTTCTATGCGTATATTTTATCTAATTTTTACAATTAAACAGTATTAAATTATATAAAGTTTTGAAACTATTGAAAACGAATACTAAACAAAAATTACTCTTAGTAATACTTTTATTAATTGGCTTTGGCATACAAGCGCAAGTTAAAAAGTCTTTTACTCCTAGATATAATTCTACTATTACAGGAGACGTAACTATGGTAGGTAATAATATGTTGTCAAGAACAGCTACTACTAATTACGATGGTGAGCAAGATAATCATGATTTTGTTGATAATGTATATGTCGATATAGATAATGACAACACGACTTTCAATTCAAGTAGTGCTAATTTATCGAATCCTAAACCTGGTGATCCATGTTTAGAAATTGATAGGGTGTTATTGTATTGGGCTGCAGCAGATAAAGGATTAATAAATGATGGTGATGAAGCTGAAAATGAACCAAACTGGAATTATAATGATGTAAAATTAATGCTTCCAGGACAAACGACTTACACAACTGTTACAGCTGACGAAGTTATCTATAGAGGACGAAATGAAAACCCACACGAAAATAACGATCCTTATGTATGTGTCAAAGATATAACTAGCAGTGTATTAAGTCTTTCTGAACCTTTTGGAAAGTATCAAGTTGCAAATATTGAAGCTAAAACAGGTTTTTTAGTATCGCATAATGGTAATAATACAGGGACTTCAGGTGGATGGCAAGTAATTTTGGTTTACAAAAGTGACAATTTAAAATCAAGAAATATCACTCTATTTGACGGTTATGCCAATGTAACTAGTACACAAAATAATTTTGATATAAATATTACAGGTTTCCAAACTGTACCAAATGGAGTTGTAAGATCAAATATTGTTATTGGTGCTTTAGAAGGTGATAGAGCTTTAACAGGAGACCGTTTGCAAATATTAAATACTGCAAACACTTTTGTTGATATAACTGCACCTTTAAGAAGTGCTGATAATTTTTTTAATAGTAGAATTACAGTAGGACCAAGTAATGGCGCAAACAACTTTATAGATAGAAATCCTGCAAGTTTAAATACGTTGGGTTTTGATGCTGCTATTTTTCCATTATCAAATCAAGGAAATTCTATTCTAACAAATAATCAAACATCTACAACTCTTAGATTAACTTCTAATCAAGAAACTTATGGGTTATTTGTCTTAGGTTTTTCAGTTGAAGTGTATGAACCTAATATTCAAACAACATTTACTGTTAATCCAACATCAATCACTCCTACAAACACTCCACAAACAGCCACATATTCAGCCAATGTAACTAATGCTGGAAATGATGATGCTACCAACGTGGTTTTAACAACAGTGATTCCTGTGGGTTCTGAATTAGTTACTCCAATTACTGGATTACCATCTGGTGTTACATATACATACAACTCTACTACACGAGTTCTAACTTTTACAGTAGCCAATGGAGTTTTAGCAGCTGGCGAAAGTTTTTCTTTAACCTATAACACAACAATAAATGATAATTGTTATTATTTAACCAATACGTGTTCTGATGTTTTAAGTTCTACACTTTCTGCTACATATAACGGAAATTTAAATATCAAAGATTTTTCTAGTGGTAGCTCAACAGGTACAGATAGTTGTGGAATTGGTAACAACTTAGGTGCAACAGTTACTGTTAATCAACCTTCACCTGCAACTTGGATAACTCAAGCTGGAGACTTGGATAGAACGGTTAGTTGTGATGATAGTGCAGCATTAACTAATGCACAAGCGTTAATTCCTGTTCCGTCATGTTCTGGTCTTACGCCAGTTAAAACGTCTGGGCCTTTTGTTCAAGACGCTCAATGTCCATCTAATGGAACATATACAAATACATGGAATTTTACTGATGCTTGTGGAAGAACTATAGACAATTATGTACAAATCATTACTGTAACCGACACGACACCTCCTACATTTACTGCACCTGCAGATATTGAAATTTTTACTGATGCCTCTTGTAATTATGATGCTTCTGTTGCTCAAACTGGAGATGTCACTAACGAAGCTGATAACTGTTCTACTGGTTTAAATGCTACTTTTTCTGATAGCGTAGTTGCTGGCACTTGTGAAGGAAGCTTTGTTATTACTCGTACTTGGTCTTTAGTAGACAATTGTGGTAATGCTGCTCCTACTCAAACTCAAACTATTACAGTTTCAGATAATACTCCTCCAACTTTTACTGCACCTGCAGATATCGAAATATTTACTGATGCCTCTTGTAATTATGATGCTTCTGTTGCTCAAACTGGAGATGTCACTAACGAAGCTGATAACTGCTCTACTGGTTTAAATGCTACTTTTACAGATAGCGTAGTTGCTGGTTCCTGTGAAGGAAGCTTTGTTATTACTCGTACTTGGTCTTTAGTAGACAATTGTGGTAATGCTGCTCCTACTCAAACTCAAACTATTACAGTTTCAGATAATACTCCTCCAACTTTTACTGCACCTGCAGATATCGAAATATTTACAGATGCCTCTTGTAATTATGATGCTTCTATTGCGCAAACTGGAGATGTCACTAACGAAGCTGATAACTGCTCTACTGGTTTAAATGCTACTTTTTCTGATAGCATAGTTGCTGGTTCCTGTGAAGGAAGCTTTGTTATTACTCGTACTTGGTCTTTAGTGGACAATTGTGGTAATACTGCTCCTACTCAAACTCAAACTATTACAGTTTCAGATAATACTCCTCCAACTTTTACTGCACCTGCAGATATTGAAATATTTACAGATGCCTCTTGTAATTATGATGCTTCTGTTGCGCAAACTGGAGATGTCACTAACGAAGCTGATAACTGCTCAACTGGATTAAATGCTACTTTTACAGATAACGTAGTTGCTGGTAGTTGTGAAGGAAGCTTTGTTATTACTCGTACTTGGTCTTTAGTAGACAATTGTGGTAATGCTGCTCCTACTCAGACTCAAACTATTACAGTTTCAGATAATACACCTCCTACTTTTTCTGCACCTGCAGATATAACTATTAGTTGTGAGCAAGATCCTACTGATTTATCAATTTCAGGTGATGTTACAAATGAAACAGATAACTGTGATACTAGTTTAGATGCTACTTATACAGATAGCACAACTGCTGGTAGTTGTCCAAATGAATCAGTAATTACTAGAACTTGGACATTAACAGATGATTGTAATAATACAACAACACATGTACAAACTATCACTATTGAAGACAACACTCCTCCAACTTTTGTTGAAGCTTTACCGTCTGATGCAACTGTAGATTTTGATTCAATTCCAAATGCTGTCACTTTAACTGCTACAGATAATTGTGGTACAGCTACTGTTACTTTTAATGAAATACAAAATGGTGATATCTGTACTGGAAGTTTTACAATAACAAGAACCTGGACAGCTACAGATGATTGTAACCTTACCACAGTTCACACTCAAGTTTTAACAGTTACACAACCTATCCTTGAAGCTACTATAACTGCTCAAACAAATGCTATTTGTGGTAGTGCAGATGCATCTGCTACTGTTACTCCTACTGGAGGAACAGAACCTTATATGTATCAATGGAATGATTCTTCTTCCCAAACTACAGCTACAGCTTCTAATTTAGTTGCTAATTCTTATAATGTTACAATTACTGATGCAAATAATTGTACTATTACAATACCTGTTATTATTACAGATTCTTGTATTACATTAACAAAATCTGGTATTTTTAATGATGAAGATCAAGATAACTGTGCAGATGTTGGTGAGACAATAACTTATAGCTTTGTTGTATCTAATACAGGAAATGCTAACTTAACAAATGTTATTGTAACCGATTCATTACTTGAAGCTCCTAACCCAGTCGTAGCGATTGTATTAGCTTCTGGTGATACCGATAACGATAACGAATTAGATCCTACCGAAACGTGGACCTATACCGCTAACTATACAGTGACGCAAGCGGATATTGATGCTGGTCAGGTGACTAATCAAGCTACGGTAACTGCTTTTACATTAGATAATATATCTATTTCTGATACATCTGGAATTACTTCAAATACTGACGACCAAACTATTGTTACCTTATGTACAGATGAAAATATCGCTCTTGTCAAGTCTGGAATCTTTAATGATGAAGATCAAGATAACTGTACAGATGTGGGAGAAACCATCTCATACACCTTTACTGTAACTAATACTGGTAATGTGTCTATCGATACTATAGTCCTTACCGATCCTTTATTAGAAGCACCTAACCCTGTCGTTACTATTGCATTCGCCTCTGGGGATACCGATAACGATAACGAATTAGATCCTACCGAAACGTGGACCTATACCGCTAACTATGCAGTGACGCAATCGGATATTGATGCTGGTCAGGTGACTAACCAAGCAACCGTGACGGGACAAAACGTCTTAACCGATGCGGTGGTGACTGACCTATCTGGTACTACTGCAACTACGGACGATGCGACGGTTATTACCTTATGTCAAGGGGATACCACCATTGCGCTTGTCAAGTCTGGAATCTTTAATGATGAAGATCAAGATAACTGTACAGATGTGGGAGAAACCATCTCATACACCTTTACTGTAACTAATACTGGTAATGTGTCTATCGATACTATAGTCCTTACCGATCCTTTATTAGAAGCACCTAACCCTGTCGTTACTATTGCATTCGCCTCTGGGGATACCGATAACGATAACGAATTAGATCCTACCGAAACGTGGACCTATACCGCTAACTATGCAGTGACGCAATCGGATATTGATGCTGGTCAGGTGACTAACCAAGCAACCGTGACGGGACAAAACGTCTTAACCGATGCGGTGGTGACTGACCTATCTGGTACTACTGCAACTACGGATGATGCGACGGTTATTACCTTATGTCAAGGGGATACCACTATCGCTCTTGTCAAGTCTGGAATCTTTAATGATGAAGATCAAGATAACTGTACAGATGTGGGAGAAACCATCTCATACACCTTTACTGTAACTAATACTGGTAATGTGTCTATCGATACTATAGTCCTTACCGATCCTTTATTAGAAGCACCTAACCCTGTCGTTACTATTGCATTCGCCTCTGGGGATACCGATAACGATAACGAATTAGATCCTACCGAAACGTGGACCTATACCGCTAACTATGCAGTGACGCAATCGGATATTGATGCTGGTCAGGTGACTAACCAAGCAACCGTGACGGGACAAAACGTCTTAACCGATGCGGTGGTGACTGACCTATCTGGTACTACTGCAACTACGGATGATGCGACGGTTATTACCTTATGTCAAGGGGATACCACTATCGCTCTTGTCAAGTCTGGAATCTTTAATGATGAAGATCAAGATAACTGTACAGATGTGGGAGAAACCATCTCATACACCTTTACTGTAACTAATACTGGTAATGTGTCTATCGATACTATAGTCCTTACCGATCCTTTATTAGAAGCACCTAACCCTGTCGTTACTATTGCATTCGCCTCTGGAGATACCGATAACGATAACGAATTAGATCCTACCGAAACGTGGACCTATACCGCTAACTATGCAGTGACGCAATCGGATATTGATGCTGGTCAGGTGACTAACCAAGCAACCGTGACGGGACAAAACGTCTTAACCGATGCGGTGGTGACTGACCTATCTGGTACTACTGCAACTACGGATGATGCGACGGTTATTACCTTATGTCAAGGGGATACCACCATTGCGCTTGTCAAGTCTGGAATCTTTAATGATGAAGATCAAGATAACTGTACAGATGTGGGAGAAACCATCTCATACACCTTTACTGTAACTAATACTGGTAATGTGTCTATCGATACTATAGTCCTTACCGATCCTTTATTAGAAGCACCTAACCCTGTCGTTACTATTGCATTCGCCTCTGGAGATACCGATAACGATAACGAATTAGATCCTACCGAAACGTGGACCTATACCGCTAACTATGCAGTGACGCAATCGGATATTGATGCTGGTCAGGTGACTAACCAAGCAACCGTGACGGGACAAAACGTCTTAACCGATGCGGTGGTGACTGACCTATCTGGTACTACTGCAACTACGGACGATGCGACGGTTATTACCTTATGTCAAGGGGATACCACCATTGCGCTTGTCAAGTCTGGAATCTTTAATGATGAAGATCAAGATAACTGTACAGATGTGGGAGAAACCATCTCATACACCTTTACTGTAACTAATACTGGTAATGTGTCTATCGATACTATAGTCCTTACCGATCCTTTATTAGAAGCACCTAACCCTGTCGTTACTATTGCATTCGCCTCTGGGGATACCGATAACGATAACGAATTAGATCCTACCGAAACGTGGACCTATACCGCTAACTATGCAGTGACGCAATCGGATATTGATGCTGGTCAGGTGACTAACCAAGCAACCGTGACGGGACAAAACGTCTTAACCGATGCGGTGGTGACTGACCTATCTGGTACTACTGCAACTACGGATGATGCGACGGTTATTACCTTATGTCAAGGGGATACCACCATTGCGCTTGTCAAGTCTGGTCTCTTTAATGATGAAGATCAAGATAACTGTACAGATGTGGGAGAAACCATCTCATACACCTTTACTGTAACTAATACTGGTAATGTGTCTATCGATACTATAGTCCTTACCGATCCTTTATTAGAAGCACCTAACCCTGTCGTTACTATTGCATTCGCCTCTGGGGATACCGATAACGATAACGAATTAGATCCTACCGAAACGTGGACCTATACCGCTAACTATGCAGTGACGCAATCGGATATTGATGCTGGTCAGGTGACTAACCAAGCAACCGTGACGGGACAAAACGTCTTAACCGATGCGGTGGTGACTGACCTATCTGGTACTACTGCAACTACGGATGATGCGACGGTTATTACCTTATGTCAAGGGGATACCACCATTGCGCTTGTCAAGTCTGGTCTCTTTAATGATGAAGATCAAGATAACTGTACAGATGTGGGAGAAACCATCTCATACACCTTTACTGTAACTAATACTGGTAATGTGTCTATCGATACTATAGTCCTTACCGATCCTTTATTAGAAGCACCTAACCCTGTCGTTACTATTGCATTCGCCTCTGGGGATACCGATAACGATAACGAATTAGATCCTACCGAAACGTGGACCTATACCGCTAACTATGCAGTGACGCAATCGGATATTGATGCTGGTCAGGTGACTAACCAAGCAACCGTGACGGGACAAAACGTCTTAACCGATGCGGTGGTGACTGACCTATCTGGTACTACTGCAACTACGGATGATGCGACGGTTATTACCTTATGTCAAGGGGATACCACCATTGCGCTTGTCAAGTCTGGAATCTTTAATGATGAAGATCAAGATAACTGTACAGATGTGGGAGAAACCATCTCATACACCTTTACTGTAACTAATACTGGTAATGTGTCTATCGATACTATAGTCCTTACCGATCCTTTATTAGAAGCACCTAACCCTGTCGTTACTATTGCATTCGCCTCTGGGGATACCGATAACGATAACGAATTAGATCCTACCGAAACGTGGACCTATACCGCTAACTATGCAGTGACGCAATCGGATATTGATGCTGGTCAGGTGACTAACCAAGCAACCGTGACGGGACAAAACGTCTTAACCGATGCGGTGGTGACTGACCTATCTGGTACTACTGCAACTACGGACGATGCGACGGTTATTACCTTATGTCAAGGGGATACCACCATTGCGCTTGTCAAGTCTGGAATCTTTAATGATGAAGATCAAGATAACTGTACAGATGTGGGAGAAACCATCTCATACACCTTTACTGTAACTAATACTGGTAATGTGTCTATCGATACTATAGTCCTTACCGATCCTTTATTAGAAGCACCTAACCCTGTCGTTACTATTGCATTCGCCTCTGGGGATACCGATAACGATAACGAATTAGATCCTACCGAAACGTGGACCTATACCGCTAACTATGCAGTGACGCAATCGGATATTGATGCTGGTCAGGTGACTAACCAAGCAACCGTGACGGGACAAAACGTCTTAACCGATGCGGTGGTGACTGACCTATCTGGTACTACTGCAACTACGGATGATGCGACGGTTATTACCTTATGTCAAGGGGATACCACC
This sequence comes from Olleya sp. YS, assembly GCF_029760915.1. Taxonomy (NCBI): domain Bacteria; kingdom Pseudomonadati; phylum Bacteroidota; class Flavobacteriia; order Flavobacteriales; family Flavobacteriaceae; genus Olleya; species Olleya sp. YS. Next base: position 2,813,453 of record NZ_CP121685.1, read on the forward strand.
ATTGCGCTTGTCAAGTCTGGAATCTTTAATGATGAAGATCAAGATAACTGTACAGATGTGGGAGAAACCATCTCATACACCTTTACTGTAACTAATACTGGTAATGTGTCTATCGATACTATAGTCCTTACCGATCCTTTATTAGAAGCACCTAACCCTGTCGTTACTATTGCATTCGCCTCTGGGGATACCGATAACGATAACGAATTAGATCCTACCGAAACGTGGACCTATACCGCTAACTATGCAGTGACGCAATCGGATATTGATGCTGGTCAGGTGACTAACCAAGCAACCGTGACGGGACAAAACGTCTTAACCGATGCGGTGGTGACTGACCTATCTGGTACTACTGCAACTACGGATGATGCGACGGTTATTACCTTATGTCAAGGGGATACCACCATTGCGCTTGTCAAGTCTGGTCTCTTTAATGATGAAGATCAAGATAACTGTACAGATGTGGGAGAAACCATCTCATACACCTTTACTGTAACTAATACTGGTAATGTGTCTATCGATACTATAGTCCTTACCGATCCTTTATTAGAAGCACCTAACCCTGTCGTTACTATTGCATTCGCCTCTGGGGATACCGATAACGATAACGAATTAGATCCTACCGAAACGTGGACCTATACCGCTAACTATGCAGTGACGCAATCGGATATTGATGCTGGTCAGGTGACTAACCAAGCAACCGTGACGGGACAAAACGTCTTAACCGATGCGGTGGTGACTGACCTATCTGGTACTACTGCAACTACGGATGATGCGACGGTTATTACCTTATGTCAAGGGGATACCACCATTGCGCTTGTCAAGTCTGGTCTCTTTAATGATGAAGATCAAGATAACTGTACAGATGTGGGAGAAACCATCTCATACACCTTTACTGTAACTAATACTGGTAATGTGTCTATCGATACTATAGTCCTTACCGATCCTTTATTAGAAGCACCTAACCCTGTCGTTACTATTGCATTCGCCTCTGGGGATACCGATAACGATAACGAATTAGATCCTACCGAAACGTGGACCTATACCGCTAACTATGCAGTGACGCAATCGGATATTGATGCTGGTCAGGTGACTAACCAAGCAACCGTGACGGGACAAAACGTCTTAACCGATGCGGTGGTGACTGACCTATCTGGTACTACTGCAACTACGGATGATGCGACGGTTATTACCTTATGTCAAGGGGATACCACCATTGCGCTTGTCAAGTCTGGAATCTTTAATGATGAAGATCAAGATAACTGTACAGATGTGGGAGAAACCATCTCATACACCTTTACTGTAACTAATACTGGTAATGTGTCTATCGATACTATAGTCCTTACCGATCCTTTATTAGAAGCACCTAACCCTGTCGTTACTATTGCATTCGCCTCTGGAGATACCGATAACGATAACGAATTAGATCCTACCGAAACGTGGACCTATACCGCTAACTATGCAGTGACGCAATCGGATATTGATGCTGGTCAGGTGACTAACCAAGCAACCGTGACGGGACAAAACGTCTTAACCGATGCGGTGGTGACTGACCTATCTGGTACTACTGCAACTACGGATGATGCGACGGTTATTACCTTATGTCAAGGGGATACCACCATTGCGCTTGTCAAGTCTGGTCTCTTTAATGATGAAGATCAAGATAACTGTACAGATGTGGGAGAAACCATCTCATACACCTTTACTGTAACTAATACTGGTAATGTGTCTATCGATACTATAGTCCTTACCGATCCTTTATTAGAAGCACCTAACCCTGTCGTTACTATTGCATTCGCCTCTGGGGATACCGATAACGATAACGAATTAGATCCTACCGAAACGTGGACCTATACCGCTAACTATGCAGTGACGCAATCGGATATTGATGCTGGTCAGGTGACTAACCAAGCAACCGTGACGGGACAAAACGTCTTAACCGATGCGGTGGTGACTGACCTATCTGGTACTACTGCAACTACGGACGATGCGACGGTTATTACCTTATGTCAAGGGGATACCACCATTGCGCTTGTCAAGTCTGGAATCTTTAATGATGAAGATCAAGATAACTGTACAGATGTGGGAGAAACCATCTCATACACCTTTACTGTAACTAATACTGGTAATGTGTCTATCGATACTATAGTCCTTACCGATCCTTTATTAGAAGCACCTAACCCTGTCGTTACTATTGCATTCGCCTCTGGGGATACCGATAACGATAACGAATTAGATCCTACCGAAACGTGGACCTATACCGCTAACTATGCAGTGACGCAATCGGATATTGATGCTGGTCAGGTGACTAACCAAGCAACCGTGACGGGACAAAACGTCTTAACCGATGCGGTGGTGACTGACCTATCTGGTACTACTGCAACTACGGACGATGCGACGGTTATTACCTTATGTCAAGGGGATACCACCATTGCGCTTGTCAAGTCTGGAATCTTTAATGATGAAGATCAAGATAACTGTACAGATGTGGGAGAAACCATCTCATACACCTTTACTGTAACTAATACTGGTAATGTGTCTATCGATACTATAGTCCTTACCGATCCTTTATTAGAAGCACCTAACCCTGTCGTTACTATTGCATTCGCCTCTGGGGATACCGATAACGATAACGAATTAGATCCTACCGAAACGTGGACCTATACCGCTAACTATGCAGTGACGCAATCGGATATTGATGCTGGTCAGGTGACTAACCAAGCAACCGTGACGGGACAAAACGTCTTAACCGATGCGGTGGTGACTGACCTATCTGGTACTACTGCAACTACGGATGATGCGACGGTTATTACCTTATGTCAAGGGGATACCACTATCGCTCTTGTCAAGTCTGGAATCTTTAATGATGAAGATCAAGATAACTGTACAGATGTGGGAGAAACCATCTCATACACCTTTACTGTAACTAATACTGGTAATGTGTCTATCGATACTATAGTCCTTACCGATCCTTTATTAGAAGCACCTAACCCTGTCGTTACTATTGCATTCGCCTCTGGGGATACCGATAACGATAACGAATTAGATCCTACCGAAACGTGGACCTATACCGCTAACTATGCAGTGACGCAATCGGATATTGATGCTGGTCAGGTGACTAACCAAGCAACCGTGACGGGACAAAACGTCTTAACCGATGCGGTGGTGACTGACCTATCTGGTACTACTGCAACTACGGACGATGCGACGGTTATTACCTTATGTCAAGGGGATACCACCATTGCGCTTGTCAAGTCTGGAATCTTTAATGATGAAGATCAAGATAACTGTACAGATGTGGGAGAAACCATCTCATACACCTTTACTGTAACTAATACTGGTAATGTGTCTATCGATACTATAGTCCTTACCGATCCTTTATTAGAAGCACCTAACCCTGTCGTTACTATTGCATTCGCCTCTGGGGATACCGATAACGATAACGAATTAGATCCTACCGAAACGTGGACCTATACCGCTAACTATGCAGTGACGCAATCGGATATTGATGCTGGTCAGGTGACTAACCAAGCAACCGTGACGGGACAAAACGTCTTAACCGATGCGGTGGTGACTGACCTATCTGGTACTACTGCAACTACGGATGATGCGACGGTTATTACCTTATGTCAAGGGGATACCACCATTGCGCTTGTCAAGTCTGGAATCTTTAATGATGAAGATCAAGATAACTGTACAGATGTGGGAGAAACCATCTCATACACCTTTACTGTAACTAATACTGGTAATGTGTCTATCGATACTATAGTCCTTACCGATCCTTTATTAGAAGCACCTAACCCTGTCGTTACTATTGCATTCGCCTCTGGGGATACCGATAACGATAACGAATTAGATCCTACCGAAACGTGGACCTATACCGCTAACTATGCAGTGACGCAATCGGATATTGATGCTGGTCAGGTGACTAACCAAGCAACCGTGACGGGACAAAACGTCTTAACCGATGCGGTGGTGACTGACCTATCTGGTACTACTGCAACTACGGATGATGCGACGGTTATTACCTTATGTCAAGGGGATACCACCATTGCGCTTGTCAAGTCTGGTCTCTTTAATGATGAAGATCAAGATAACTGTACAGATGTGGGAGAAACCATCTCATACACCTTTACTGTAACTAATACTGGTAATGTGTCTATCGATACTATAGTCCTTACCGATCCTTTATTAGAAGCACCTAACCCTGTCGTTACTATTGCATTCGCCTCTGGGGATACCGATAACGATAACGAATTAGATCCTACCGAAACGTGGACCTATACCGCTAACTATGCAGTGACGCAATCGGATATTGATGCTGGTCAGGTGACTAACCAAGCAACCGTGACGGGACAAAACGTCTTAACCGATGCGGTGGTGACTGACCTATCTGGTACTACTGCAACTACGGACGATGCGACGGTTATTACCTTATGTCAAGGGGATACCACCATTGCGCTTGTCAAGTCTGGAATCTTTAATGATGAAGATCAAGATAACTGTACAGATGTGGGAGAAACCATCTCATACACCTTTACTGTAACTAATACTGGTAATGTGTCTATCGATACTATAGTCCTTACCGATCCTTTATTAGAAGCACCTAACCCTGTCGTTACTATTGCATTCGCCTCTGGGGATACCGATAACGATAACGAATTAGATCCTACCGAAACGTGGACCTATACCGCTAACTATGCAGTGACGCAATCGGATATTGATGCTGGTCAGGTGACTAACCAAGCAACCGTGACGGGACAAAACGTCTTAACCGATGCGGTGGTGACTGACCTATCTGGTACTACTGCAACTACGGACGATGCGACGGTTATTACCTTATGTCAAGGGGATACCACCATTGCGCTTGTCAAGTCTGGAATCTTTAATGATGAAGATCAAGATAACTGTACAGATGTGGGAGAAACCATCTCATACACCTTTACTGTAACTAATACTGGTAATGTGTCTATCGATACTATAGTCCTTACCGATCCTTTATTAGAAGCACCTAACCCTGTCGTTACTATTGCATTCGCCTCTGGGGATACCGATAACGATAACGAATTAGATCCTACCGAAACGTGGACCTATACCGCTAACTATGCAGTGACGCAATCGGATATTGATGCTGGTCAGGTGACTAACCAAGCAACCGTGACGGGACAAAACGTCTTAACCGATGCGGTGGTGACTGACCTATCTGGTACTACTGCAACTACGGATGATGCGACGGTTATTACCTTATGTCAAGGGGATACCACTATCGCTCTTGTCAAGTCTGGAATCTTTAATGATGAAGATCAAGATAACTGTACAGATGTGGGAGAAACCATCTCATACACCTTTACTGTAACTAATACTGGTAATGTGTCTATCGATACTATAGTCCTTACCGATCCTTTATTAGAAGCACCTAACCCTGTCGTTACTATTGCATTCGCCTCTGGGGATACCGATAACGATAACGAATTAGATCCTACCGAAACGTGGACCTATACCGCTAACTATGCAGTGACGCAATCGGATATTGATGCTGGTCAGGTGACTAACCAAGCAACCGTGACGGGACAAAACGTCTTAACCGATGCGGTGGTGACTGACCTATCTGGTACTACTGCAACTACGGACGATGCGACGGTTATTACCTTATGTCAAGGGGATACCACCATTGCGCTTGTCAAGTCTGGAATCTTTAATGATGAAGATCAAGATAACTGTACAGATGTGGGAGAAACCATCTCATACACCTTTACTGTAACTAATACTGGTAATGTGTCTATCGATACTATAGTCCTTACCGATCCTTTATTAGAAGCACCTAACCCTGTCGTTACTATTGCATTCGCCTCTGGGGATACCGATAACGATAACGAATTAGATCCTACCGAAACGTGGACCTATACCGCTAACTATGCAGTGACGCAATCGGATATTGATGCTGGTCAGGTGACTAACCAAGCAACCGTGACGGGACAAAACGTCTTAACCGATGCGGTGGTGACTGACCTATCTGGTACTACTGCAACTACGGATGATGCGACGGTTATTACCTTATGTCAAGGGGATACCACCATTGCGCTTGTCAAGTCTGGAATCTTTAATGATGAAGATCAAGATAACTGTACAGATGTGGGAGAAACCATCTCATACACCTTTACTGTAACTAATACTGGTAATGTGTCTATCGATACTATAGTCCTTACCGATCCTTTATTAGAAGCACCTAACCCTGTCGTTACTATTGCATTCGCCTCTGGGGATACCGATAACGATAACGAATTAGATCCTACCGAAACGTGGACCTATACCGCTAACTATGCAGTGACGCAATCGGATATTGATGCTGGTCAGGTGACTAACCAAGCAACCGTGACGGGACAAAACGTCTTAACCGATGCGGTGGTGACTGACCTATCTGGTACTACTGCAACTACGGATGATGCGACGGTTATTACCTTATGTCAAGGGGATACCACCATTGCGCTTGTCAAGTCTGGAATCTTTAATGATGAAGATCAAGATAACTGTACAGATGTGGGAGAAACCATCTCATACACCTTTACTGTAACTAATACTGGTAATGTGTCTATCGATACTATAGTCCTTACCGATCCTTTATTAGAAGCACCTAACCCTGTCGTTACTATTGCATTCGCCTCTGGGGATACCGATAACGATAACGAATTAGATCCTACCGAAACGTGGACCTATACCGCTAACTATGCAGTGACGCAATCGGATATTGATGCTGGTCAGGTGACTAACCAAGCAACCGTGACGGGACAAAACGTCTTAACCGATGCGGTGGTGACTGACCTATCTGGTACTACTGCAACTACGGACGATGCGACGGTTATTACCTTATGTCAAGGGGATACCACCATTGCGCTTGTCAAGTCTGGAATCTTTAATGATGAAGATCAAGATAACTGTACAGATGTGGGAGAAACCATCTCATACACCTTTACTGTAACTAATACTGGTAATGTGTCTATCGATACTATAGTCCTTACCGATCCTTTATTAGAAGCACCTAACCCTGTCGTTACTATTGCATTCGCCTCTGGGGATACCGATAACGATAACGAATTAGATCCTACCGAAACGTGGACCTATACCGCTAACTATGCAGTGACGCAATCGGATATTGATGCTGGTCAGGTGACTAACCAAGCAACCGTGACGGGACAAAACGTCTTAACCGATGCGGTGGTGACTGACCTATCTGGTACTACTGCAACTACGGATGATGCGACGGTTATTACCTTATGTCAAGGGGATACCACCATTGCGCTTGTCAAGTCTGGTCTCTTTAATGATGAAGATCAAGATAACTGTACAGATGTGGGAGAAACCATCTCATACACCTTTACTGTAACTAATACTGGTAATGTGTCTATCGATACTATAGTCCTTACCGATCCTTTATTAGAAGCACCTAACCCTGTCGTTACTATTGCATTCGCCTCTGGGGATACCGATAACGATAACGAATTAGATCCTACCGAAACGTGGACCTATACCGCTAACTATGCAGTGACGCAATCGGATATTGATGCTGGTCAGGTGACTAACCAAGCAACCGTGACGGGACAAAACGTCTTAACCGATGCGGTGGTGACTGACCTATCTGGTACCACTGCAACTACGGATGATGCGACGGTTATTACCTTATGTCAAGGGGATACCACCATTGCGCTTGTCAAGTCTGGTCTCTTTAATGATGAAGATCAAGATAACTGTACAGATGTGGGAGAAACCATCTCATACACCTTTACTGTAACTAATACTGGTAATGTGTCTATCGATACTATAGTCCTTACCGATCCTTTATTAGAAGCACCTAACCCTGTCGTTACTATTGCATTCGCCTCTGGGGATACCGATAACGATAACGAATTAGATCCTACCGAAACGTGGACCTATACCGCTAACTATGCAGTGACGCAATCGGATATTGATGCTGGTCAGGTGACTAACCAAGCAACCGTGACGGGACAAAACGTCTTAACCGATGCGGTGGTGACTGACCTATCTGGTACTACTGCAACTACGGATGATGCGACGGTTATTACCTTATGTCAAGGGGATAGTTCTTTAGAAATTGTAAAATCTGCTACTATTGCTAATGGTGATCCGTGTATTGTCCTTGGTAGTGAAGTAACATATACATTTACTGTAACTAATACTGGTACAGTTTCTATCAATAATATTACAATTACTGATGATTTATTAGGTGGTGATATTACTGCTTCATTAACTCTTACTGGTGATACCAATGCTAATGGTGTGCTTGAACCTACTGAAACTTGGATCTTTACTGCTCCTAATTATACAGTAACTCAAGCGGATGTTGATGCTGGTAGCATTACTAATACTGTGACTGTAGATGGATCAGACACTAATTCAATTTCTGTTTCTAATACAGATACTTACATCATTGATCAGAATAATCCTGATGTGACTTTCTGTGATCCTACAACTGGTATAAACATTGTTAAAGCTGCAACTATTGCTAATGGTGATCCGTGTATTGTCCTTGGTAGTGAAGTAACATATACATTTACTGTAACTAATACTGGTACAGTTTCTATCAATAATATTACAATTACTGATGATTTATTAGGTGGTGATATTACTGCTTCATTAACTCTTACTGGTGATACCAATGCTAATGGTGTGCTTGAACCTACTGAAACTTGGATCTTTACTGCTCCTAATTATACAGTAACTCAAGCGGATGTTGATGCTGGTAGCATTACCAATACAGTTGTTGCGGATGGTATTGAAATTCTTGGTGGTACTGATGTGTCTGATACAGATACTTACATCATTGATCAGAATAATCCTGATGTGACTTTCTGTGATCCAACTACTGGTATAAACATTGTTAAAGCTGCAACTATTGCTAATGGCGATCCGTGTATTGTCCTTGGTAGTGAAGTAACATATACATTTACTGTAACTAATACTGGTACAGTTTCTATCAATAATATTACAATTACTGATGATTTATTAGGTGGTGATATTACTGCTTCATTAACTCTTACTGGTGATACCAATGCTAATGGTGTGCTTGAACCTACTGAAACTTGGATCTTTACTGCTCCTAATTATACAGTAACTCAAGCGGATGTTGATGCTGGTAGCATTACTAATACTGTGACTGTAGATGGATCAGACACTAATTCAATTTCTGTTTCTAATACAGATACTTACATCATTGATCAGAATAATCCTGATGTGACTTTCTGTGATCCTACAACTGGTATAAACATTGTTAAAGCTGCAACTATTGCTAATGGTGATCCGTGTATTGTCCTTGGTAGTGAAGTAACATATACATTTACTGTAACTAATACTGGTACAGTTTCTATCAATAATATTACAATTACTGATGATTTATTAGGTGGTGATATTACTGCTTCATTAACTCTTACTGGTGATACCAATGCTAATGGTGTGCTTGAACCTACTGAAACTTGGATCTTTACTGCTCCTAATTATACAGTAACTCAAGCGGATGTTGATGCTGGTAGCATTACCAATACAGTTGTTGCGGATGGTATTGAAATTCTTGGTGGTACTGATGTGTCTGATACAGATACTTACATCATTGATCAGAATAATCCTGATGTGACTTTCTGTGATCCAACTACTGGTATAAACATTGTTAAAGCTGCAACTATTGCTAATGGCGATCCGTGTATTGTCCTTGGTAGTGAAGTAACATATACATTTACTGTAACTAATACTGGTACAGTTTCTATCAATAATATTACAATTACTGATGATTTATTAGGTGGTGATATTACTGCTTCATTAACTCTTACTGGTGATACCAATGCTAATGGTGTGCTTGAACCTACTGAAACTTGGATCTTTACTGCTCCTAATTATACAGTAACTCAAGCGGATGTTGATGCTGGTAGCATTACCAATACAGTTGTTGCGGATGGTATTGAAATTCTTGGTGGTACTGATGTGTCTGATACAGATACTTACATCATTGATCAGAATAATCCTGATGTGACTTTCTGTGATCCAACTACTGGTATAAACATTGTTAAAGCTGCAACTATTGCTAATGGCGATCCGTGTATTGTCCTTGGTAGTGAAGTAACATATACATTTACTGTAACTAATACTGGTACAGTTTCTATCAATAATATTACAATTACTGATGATTTATTAGGTGGTGATATTACTGCTTCATTAACTCTTACTGGTGATACCAATGCTAATGGTGTGCTTGAACCTACTGAAACTTGGATCTTTACTGCTCCTAATTATACAGTAACTCAAGCGGATGTTGATGCTGGTAGCATTACCAATACAGTTGTTGCGGATGGTATTGAAATTCTTGGTGGTACCGATGTGTCTGATACAGATACTTACATCATTGATCAGAATAATCCTGATGTGACTTTCTGTGATCCGATAGGAGAAATAAATCTAGTTAAAACAGGAATTTTTAATAATGATAACGGAAATAATTGTACAGAAGTTGATGAGACTATTACTTATACTTTCGTCGTAACAAATACAGGAACTGTTTCATTAGGAAATGTAGTTATAACAGATCCTCTTCTTAACAATGCTACTCCTCCTGTATCTATTGATTATGTATCTGGTGATACAGATGGAGACAACCAATTAGATTTAAATGAAACCTGGACGTTTACTGCAACTTACTTAGTTACTCAAGGAGATATTGATGCTACAGAAGTGGTTAATACTGCCACAGTAACTGCAGAAATGGTAGTTAATGGAAATATTGTTTCAGATACTTCTCAAACAACAACAGATTTAATTGAAGATATCACTCCTCCAGATACTTCTAATTGTCAAGTGCTGGATGAAACTATTGAATGTGATGGTACAAACAATGAAACTTTAGCAGATGCATGGAATGCTGCTAATATCTTAGCATTAGAAAATTGTGCAACTGATGAGTGTGATAATAACTTTGTTGTTACTTCTGACTATGATTTTGCAAACTTAATTTCAGGATGTGGAGCTACTGGTTCAATAACAGTAACTTACACATTAACAGATGCTACAGGTAATTCAAGTACTTTTACAGCTACATTAACTATTGAAGATACATCAAGTCCTAGTTTTACAGTTCCTGATGATATAACTATTAACTGTGATCAAGATCCAAACGATTTAATGCTTACAGGAGATGTAACTACTGAAACTGATAGCTGTAGTGGTCCTCTTGAAGCAACCTATTTAGATGCTATTACAGCTGGATCTTGTGCTAACGAATCTGTAATTACTAGAACATGGACATTAACAGATGAGTGTAACAACACGACTACTTTAGTGCAAACTATTACTGTGGTAGACACTACTGCTCCAACGTTTACAGTGCCTGCAGATGTGACTATCGAGTGTAGTGATGACGAAACTGATTTATCACTTACAGGTGATGTAACAGATGAAAACGATAACTGCTCGACTGGTTTAGAAGCAACCTATTCAGATGCTGTTGCTACTGGTTCTTGTGCTAACGAATCTGTAATTACTAGAACGTGGACATTAACAGACGAGTGTAACAATACGACTACTTTAGTTCAAACTATTACTGTGGTAGACACTACTGCTCCAACGTTTACAGTGCCTGCAGATGTAACTATCGAGTGTAGTGATGACGAAACGGATTTATCACTTACTGGTGATGTAACTGATGAAACTGATAACTGTTCAACTGGTTTAGAAGCAACCTATTCAGATGCTGTTGCTACTGGTTCTTGTGCTAACGAATCTGTAATTACTAGAACGTGGACATTAACAGACGAATGTAACAATACGACTACTTTAGTTCAAACTATTACTGTTGTAGATACTACTGCGCCTACGTTTACAGTGCCTGCAGATGTGACTATCGAGTGTAGTGATGACGAAACGGATTTATCACTTACAGGTGATGTAACAGATGAAAACGATAACTGCTCGACTGGTTTAGAAGCAACCTATTCAGATGCTGTTGCTACTGGTTCTTGTGCTAACGAATCTGTAATTACTAGAACGTGGACATTAACAGACGAGTGTAACAATACGACTACTTTAGTTCAAACTATTACTGTTGTAGACACTACTGCTCCAACGTTTACAGTGCCTGCAGATGTGACTATCGAGTGTAGTGATGACGAAACGGATTTATCACTTACTGGTGATGTAACTGATGAAACTGATAACTGTTCAACTGGTTTAGAAGCAACCTATTCAGATGCTGTTGCTACTGGTTCTTGTGCTAACGAATCTGTAATTACTAGAACGTGGACATTAACAGACGAATGTAACAATACGACTACTTTAGTTCAAACTATTACTGTTGTAGATACTACTGCGCCTACGTTTACAGTGCCTGCAGATGTGACTATCGAGTGTAGTGATGACGAAACGGATTTATCACTTACAGGTGATGTAACAGATGAAAACGATAACTGCTCGACTGGTTTAGAAGCAACCTATTCAGATGCTGTTGCTACTGGTTCTTGTGCTAACGAATCTGTAATTACTAGAACGTGGACATTAACAGACGAGTGTAACAATACGACTACTTTAGTTCAAACTATTACTGTTGTAGACACTACTGCTCCAACGTTTACAGTGCCTGCAGATGTGACTATCGAGTGTAGTGATGACGAAACTGATTTATCACTTACAGGTGATGTAACAGATGAAAACGATAACTGCTCGACTGGTTTAGAAGCAACCTATTCAGATGCTGTTGCTACTGGTTCTTGTGCTAACGAATCTGTAATTACTAGAACGTGGACATTAACAGACGAGTGTAACAACACGACTACTTTAGTGCAAACTATTACTGTGGTAGACACTACTGCGCCTACGTTTACAGTGCCTGCAGATGTAACTATCGAGTGTAGTGATGACGAAACGGATTTATCACTTACTGGTGATGTAACAGACGAAAACGATAACTGTTCAACTGGTTTAGAAGCAACCTATTCAGATGCTATTGCTGCTGGATCTTGTGCTAACGAATCTGTGATTACTAGAACATGGACATTAACAGACGAGTGTAACAATACAACAACACTTGTTCAAACTATATCAGTTGTAGATACAGCAGGTCCTACATTAATTACTCCTTTAGATTTACCAAGTAGTGTGATTTGTTCTAATGTACCAGAAGTTCCAGAGTTATCATTTGAAGATGATTGTTCAACAAATAACATTAATGTAGTATTTGAAGAAACATCAACTTTCACTGGAACTGAAGAAATCTACGATTTGATATGGACTTGGACTGCTACAGATGACTGTGGTAATGACACAGTAATTACGCATACAATTAACGTTGTAACTGAGAACTTTACTGAAGAAATTGAAGCAGATAGATGTACCGAAGATGGATTAATTGATCTTTATGAATTCCTACCTGATGGAGCAGATACATTTATAGAATGGGTTGTAGTCACCGATGGAATAACAATAATTGATGGTATCTTTGATCCACTAGAGGTTGAAATCGGAGATTATGTATTTACCTATACGGTTTCTAATAACGGGTGTTTAAATACTTATGAAGTAACTATTCATGTTAATGAAGATTGTATAGTATTACCTTGTGGTGAAGACGATTTAAAAATTTCTAAAGCAGTAACGCCAAATGGAGATAGTTATAACGAATTCTTCACAGTTGGTGGTGTTGAAGAATGTGGATTTATTGTAGATATTAAAATATTTAACCGTTTTGGTGATATTGTTTTCGAATCTAGAGACTATCAAAATGATTGGAATGGACAAAGTCCAAGTGGATCTGTAGGTTCCGCTGGAAGATTACCAAACGGTACATACTATTATGTTATAGATATAAAGGATAGTGGTATCAAACCATTAGCTGGCCCTATTTACTTAGGAACTAAATAAGAATTATAGATGAAAAAAATAAAAATATATAGTATTGGAATTTTATTGATGTTTAGTTGTGTACAAATATTTGCTCAGCAATTGCCACAATTTTCACAATATATGTTTAATACTATTTCTATAAACCCAGCCTATGCTGGTAGTAGAGAAACTATTAGCGTAGTTGGCTTGCATAGAAGTCAATGGGTTGGTTTAGCAGGATCACCAACCACTTCCACAGTATCTATTCATTCTCCATTAAAAGATGAGAAAATAGGACTAGGATTATCTGTAATAAACGATGAACTTGGATATGAAAATTTTGTATTTGTTTACGGTGATTTTTCATATACAATAGAAGTCTCAGAAAAAACAAAACTTGCATTTGGTTTAAAAGCTGGATTTACCCATTACAATTTAGATCAAGAAGGTTTCTTAGATGATCCATCTGTTGAAATAGATCCTTTCTTTAGTAACTTTACTAATCGATGGAATCCTAATATTGGTGTTGGTGCATATTTACATCAAAACAGATGGTATGTTGGCCTTTCTGCTCCAAGAATATTAAATACAGATTATAATGAAAGTGCTTTGGATCCTGAAGTAGATTACATAGCATTAGAACGTGTTGGGTATTATTTGACAGGTGGTTATGTTTTTGATTTAAATGAAAGCACAAAACTTAAACCTTCTGCTTTAGTTAAAGTAACAAATGGTGCTCCAATTTCCTTCGATATTAGTACACATATTTTATTTAATGAAAAGTTTTGGTTGGGTGGAAGCTACAGATATAATAGAGACACCTCTACTATTGGAGCTTTAGCAGATTTTCAAGTCTCTCCTCAAATGAGAATTGGTTATGCTTATGAACATTACATTACAGATTTAAGACCATTTACTGGTGGAACCCATGAGATATTATTAATGTTTGAGGTATTCAAACCTACTAAACGTGTCAAATCTCCTAGATATTTTTAAAATGAAGTTAAAAATAATTACATATTTTATTCTTTTTTTATTTGTACAACAGGCGTTGTCACAAACAAAAGTTGCAGATAATTTTTTTAGAGATTTTTCTTATGAAAAAGCAGCTGAACTATATAAAGAAGCATTGAAAAAGGAAGATAGTACAGAATATATTTTAACAAGAATTGGTGATTGTTACTTCAATACTAGAAAAGTTGAAAAAGCAGAATTTTGGTATAGTAAAGCTATTAAAAAGTATCCGTTAATTGATTCAGAATATATATACAAATACGTACAAACTTTGAGAAGTCAAAAAAAATACGAGCTTGCTAATGACTATTTAAGAACCTTTAACGAAAAAAATAAAAGGGACAAACGTATAAAAGACATAGAAAACTTTAATTTAGAAAGTTACAACCAACTAACTAATACAGAAAAGGTGTATGTGGATGTTGAAAATCTTCCATTAAACACTGTGTATTCTGACTTTGGTGGGTATGAAAAAGATAATACTTTATACTTTTACTCCACTTGGGTAAAAGATACCATAACAGATGAAAAGCAATTATATGATTGGAATAATGAACCTTTTTTAAATATTTTTCAATCTGAAACTAAAATTGCTAATGCAGCTAAAAATTTTTCAGAACCTAAAAAATTAAATTCAAGTATTAATACGTCTAACGATCATGAAGGATTAGTCACTATAACTAATGATGGTCAAACAATGTATTTTACCAGGAATAACGTTAATAAAAAAGAAAAAAGAAAATATTCTAAAGAAGGTACTTCTAATTTAAAAATTTATAAAGCAACAAAAACAGGTAACAACTGGAGTAATGTTATAGAATTACCTTTTAATAATGATGCCTATTCTTGTGGTGCACCAGCTTTAAGTCCAGATAATAAAACATTATATTTTGTTTCAGATATGGAAGGTGGCTTTGGACAAACAGATTTGTATCGAGTAACAATCAAAGCTGATGGTACATATGGAACACCTGTTAATTTAGGTCCAGATATTAATACTGAAGGGAATGAAAAATTTCCGTTTGTTGCCAAAGACTCTACATTATATTTCTCAACAGATGCTTATTTAAATCTTGGGTTACTTGATATTTTTGAAACTAATCTACTAAAACTAAAAAGAAACGATACCACACAAGTATATGTCAAAAATCTTGGTGCACCATTTAATAGTCCCTTTGATGATTTTTGTTTTTTTATTGACTCTGACACTCAAACTGGATACTTCTCTTCAAATAGAGAAGGCGGTAAAGGTGGAGATGACATCTACGCTTTTGGAAAATACCAATGTAAACAAATAGTTTCTGGAGTTGCGTATGACGAATTATCTGGAGAACCTTTAGATAAAGTAAATGTATCTTTATTAGACATTAATGGTCAGGTTGTAGAAACTTTTTACACAGATAAAGATGGTAAATATGAATTCAAAGATATTGGTTGTGATAAAACATATACTGTTCTTGCAGAGCGTGTTATTTACAGACCAGACAAAAAAGGCTTTGTAACCTCACCAATTAACGGAGAAACTACAACTATAGATTTATTTCTAACTCCATTAATAGTTGATAACGAAATTGTTATCAATCCTATTTACTTTGATTACAATAAATCAGATATAAGACCAGATGCAGCGTATGAGCTAGAAAATATTGTTGCAGTTATGCGAGAACATCCAAAAATGATTATTAAAATTGAAGCACATACAGATAGTCGTGGTAGAGATGCCTACAACTTAAAATTATCTGATAGGCGTGCAAAATCTACAAGAGACTATTTATACTCTAGAGGAATTGCAGTAGATAGAATTTTAAGTGCTATTGGTTATGGTGAGTCACAAATACTTAACCATTGTACAAATGGAGTAAAATGTAGCGATAAAGAACACGAATATAATAGACGATCTAAATTTATAATAACTAACCAATACAAATAAAATAAAAAAGCCTTTCAAAAATTTGAAAGGCTTTTTTAATAACGGTTGTAAATTTATTTTTTAATAAAGATATTTGTAAAATACCATTTATTATTTTCTCCTAATTCTGCTGAGATTTCAAAATCTGTAAAATCTCCTTCAATATTACTTTTATGTCCTTCGCTGTTTAACCAAGCATTAACTACAGATGAAGCACTAGAAAATCCATAAGCTACATTTTCTGATACTTTTACAGCATTAGCATTATTAACTAAGTACGATTTTCTGCTAAAAAAATTATCGTGATTAACTTCATTGATATCAACCATGTAATCAGTATGAGCGTAAGCTTGACCTTTAATTAACTTATGACTTTCTAAAGCATTAAGTCCAATACTAATTCTGTGTTGATTGATTAACTCTAAAATTTCAATTTCTATTGGTTTTGCTTCAGGAATAACTAAAGCACTAACATCGTCAATGTGATCTTCGATATTATCTGTTGAGCAAGAAACAAAAAGTAATGCAAAACAAATAACCATAAGTAGGCTAGTAATTTTTCTCATTTTAAGAGTTGTATTGATTTGGGACTCCTAAAATATAATACTACTAACTAATAAAGTGTTAAATAAATGTTAAAATCGATTAAAAATATACTATTTAACTTATTAACATGCATTTCATCGATTAAAATTAGATTTTATATGTATTTCATCGATTATTTTATGGATATAATCGGTTTTTAATCCAATTGTAATCTGAAGTCAATGTGTATAAAATTCTGTCGTGTAAACGATTGGGTCTTCCTTGCCAAAACTCAATAGAAATAGGTCTAACAATAAAACCACCCCAAAAAGATGGTCTTACTATTTCTTTACCCTTATACTCTTCTTCTAGTTGTTTAAGCCTATCTTCCAATTGCTCTCTGTTGTCTACCACGCTACTTTGTTTTGACACAATTGCACCCAATTGACTACCTCTAGGTCTGGACTCAAAATATCCATCACTTAAGTTTTCTGAAATTTTTTCTGCTTTACCTTTAATTATAATCTGTCGTTCTGCTCCATGCCAAAAAAAAGACAAACAAACGTTAGGATTCTGACTAATAGCTTTGCCCTTTTCGCTTTCATAATTAGTATAAAAAATAAAACCTTCATAAGTAAATTTTTTAAGTAGCACTACTCTACTTTTAGGAAATCCATCAATACCAATAGTAGATAATGTCATCGCATTAGTCTCATCTTGAGGGAAATGGCTATCCACTTCGTTAAACCAAGTCCTAAAGAGTTCTAATGGATTTTCTGGTGTATCTTTTAACCGTAGTTCTCCTTTTTCGTAAGATTTCCTGTAATTACTTAAGTCTTTATTCATGTTGCAATTTACAAGATTTATAAATTAAAACTCAAACACTTTACCATCATCTGCTAACTGGACGTTTTGGAAGATAGTTTGAGCTTCTTCTTTAAACAAGTTTAAATCATCATATCTAGTAGAATAATGTCCTAAAATTAATTGTCCAACTTGTGCTTGCTTTGCAATATTAGCTGCTTGTTTTGCTGTACTGTGTTTAGTTGGTGCTGCTAATTTCTCATGCTGATCTAAAAAAGTAGATTCGTGATACAACACATCTACATGCTTAATAATTGGGATTATAGCTTCATTATAAGCAGTATCGCTACAAAACGCATAGCTTTTTGAAGGATTTGGAGGTAATGTTACTGTTTTGTTTTTTATAAGCTTACCATTTTCATTTTGGACGTCAAAGCCTTGCTTTAATTTTCTGTAATATGATACATCAATATTGGCATTTAAAACTCCATTCATATCCAACTTACGTTCGCCTTCTTTTTCTTTGAATAAAAAACCATTTGTGTATACACGATGATCTAACGGTATGGTATGGACTTCTACTTTTTTATCTTCAAAAATAAGCTCTGAAAGCTTACTGGTTAACTCATGGAAAACAAGGTTATAATTTGTCCAAGAACTGGCTAGCTTCATCTGTAATGTAATGACGTCTTTTAAACCTTTTGGTGCATAAATATGCAAATCTGTTTCACGACCCAACAATCTAAAAGTAGATATTAAACCTACTAAACCAAAAAAATGATCGCCATGTAAATGAGAAATAAAAATATGCTTTATACGACTAAACTTAATTTTGTTTTTTCTAAGCTGTACTTGGGTACCTTCTCCACAATCTATTAAAAAAATATGATTATTAATTTCTAATACTTGAGCGGTTGGATTAGTAAATGTACGTGGAGTTGCGCTATAACAGCCTAGAATGTTTAGTTTCATTTTAAAATCCTAAATCACGTTCCATGTCTTCCATTTCAATAATGTCATGTGCTTCTTGAAGTGTTGGTACAATGACAATTTCATCTGGAGTGTTATCTGTATTAATCCCTTCGTTAACTATAACAAAAGAATGTTTAGCAGCTCTATGCTGATTGGACACTCTTAAAAACTCAATAATTTCTTGTAACGAGATGGGTTTAATTGTATTTAAATTAACAATAACATTATTATTTTTAAATTTTGGGTACAATGTTTCTATTTTTTTTACTAATTCTATAACCGAAGCATTTTCTTGGGTTATTATGGTTATGTTTTCATTTTGATCTATAATCATAACTATTGTTTTATTTTAGATGCTAACAAGTATATTACCGCCATTCTAACAGCTACACCATTTTGAACTTGGTCTAAAATTATGGCTTGCTTAGAATCTGCTACATCACTAGTAATCTCTACTCCTCTATTTATTGGTCCTGGATGCATAATTGTAATGTCTTTATCCAAGCTATCTAATAACGCTTTATTAACTCCAAACTGTTGCGTATATTCTCTTGTAGACGGAAAATAACTAATATCCATACGTTCATTTTGTACTCGGAGCATATTAGCAACATCACACCAATTTAGAGCTTTACGCAGATTGGTTTCTACTTTTACACCAAGTTTTTCTATATGTTTAGGTAATAATGTTTTAGGTCCGCAAACCATAACATTAGCACCTTGTAATTTTAATGCATAAATATTGGATAAGGCCACACGACTATGTAAAATATCTCCAACAATTACGACATTTTTTCCTTTTACACTGCCTAAACGTTCTCTAATAGAATAGCTATCTAATAAAGCTTGTGTTGGATGCTCATGTGCTCCATCTCCTGCGTTTATAATGCTAGCATCAACGTGCTTAGATAAAAATACTCCTGCACCAGGATTAGGATGACGCATCACAACCATATCTACTTTCATAGATAAAATATTGTTAACTGTATCTATTAGTGTTTCTCCTTTTTTTACTGAAGATTGAGATGCTGAAAAGTTAATGACATCTGCAGATAATCGTTTTTCTGCTAATTCAAAAGATAGTTTGGTACGTGTAGAGTTTTCGAAAAATAAGTTAGCAATAGTAATATCACGAAGCGAAGGAACCTTTTTTATTGGACGATTAATCACCTCTTTAAAGTGATCTGCTGTTTTAAAAATAAGCTCTATATCTTGTTTGTTAAGATATTTAATTCCTAATAAGTGATTGACACTTAATTCGCTCATAGTTTTTAATTATTAATTTTTCAGTATTAATTTTTTACTACATAAACCGCATCTTCTCCATCATTTTCAACCCAGTTTACTTTTACTTTTTCGTTATTTATAGCATCTACTTGTCGTCCTCTATAATCGGGTTGGATGGGTAAATGTCTACTAAAACGTCTATCTATTAAAGTTAACAATTCAATTTCGTTAGGACGTCCAAAAGACTGTATAGCTGTTAATGCAGCACGTATACTACGTCCTGTATACAATACATCGTCAATAAATACCACTTTTTTATCTTCTACTTGCACGTTCATTTCTGTAGTATTAGCTTCTAATGGCTTATCGCTTCTCCTAAAATCATCTCTATAAAAGGTAATGTCTAAATATCCTAATTGTAGGTTTTTAATCTTGTAATCTGATTGTAATATAGATGCTAAACGTTTAGCCAGATATTTTCCTCTTGGTTGAATACCAATTAAAACCGTATTAGAAAAATCGTTGTGTTTTTCAATGAGTTGACAAGCCAATCTGTGTAAGATGATATTGACTTCTGTTGCATTAAGTAGCACTTTTTGACTCATGGTGTTCCAAACGTGTTTGGTAAACAAAGGTAATTTAAATTATTATAAGTTAAAAGTTGTTTTATATGAAATAAAAAAGCCTCTCAAAAATGAGAGGCTTTTACTTTTATTAATAAATGGTTGGATTATTTTTTTCCGTCCATTTTATCTTTTAACGCTTGTAACGCTTCGTTAGCATCACCTAAAGTTGGTTTTGCTTCTTCAGCTTGTGCAGCAGCTTTTTTAGCAGCAGCTTTTACATTTGCCATTTCTTCTGCTTTGAATATAGCAGTGTGAGAGGCAACTACACGTTTGAATTCTTTATTAAATTCGATAATTTTGAATTCTGCAGAATCTCCTTTCTTTAACATCTTTCCGTCTTCTTTTTCAAGGTGACGAGATGGTACGAAAGCAACGATATCTTCATTAAATTCAATAGTAGCTCCTTTATCTACAACTTCAGCAATTTCTGCTGTATGCGTTGTATCTAAAGCAAACTCTTTTTCGTATTTATCCCAAGGATTCTCAGTGGTTTGTTTGTGACCTAAAGATAATTTACGTCCTTCAACATCTAACTCTAATACTACTACATCTAATTTATCACCAACGTTACAAAATTCTGATGGATGCTTAATTTTCTTAGTCCAAGATAAATCTGAAATATAAATTAATCCATCAATACCTTCTTCTAATTCAACAAAAACACCAAAGTTTGTAAAGTTACGCACAATACCTGTGTGTTTAGAACCTACAGGATATTTAGTAGTAATATCTGTCCATGGGTCTGGAGTTAATTGCTTGATACCAAGAGACATCTTACGATCTTCTCTATCTAAGGTTAAAATAACTGCATCAATTTCGTCTCCAACGTTAACAAAATCGTTAGCAGAACGTAAGTGCGTAGACCATGACATTTCTGACACGTGTACTAAACCTTCTACACCTTCTGCAACTTCAATAAATGCTCCGTAATCTGCGATTACAACAACTTTACCTTTAACTTTATCACCTACAGCAACATTTTCTCCTAAAGCATCCCAAGGATGTTTAGATAATTGCTTAAGACCTAATTGGATTCTTGACTTATCTTCGTCAAAATCAAGGATTACCACATTTAATTTTTGGTCTAACTCAACAATCTCATTTGGATGGTTTATACGTGACCAAGATAAATCTGTTATGTGTACTAATCCGTCAACACCTCCAAGATCAATAAATACTCCGTAAGATGTAATGTTTTTAACTACACCTTCTAATACTTGACCTTTTTCTAATTGACCGATGATTTCTTTCTTTTGTTCCTCAATATCAGCTTCAATAAGTGCTTTATGAGATACAACTACGTTTTTGAATTCGTGGTTGATTTTCACAACTTTAAATTCCATAGTTTTATTTACGTACTGATCGTAATCTCTAATTGGTTTAACATCAATTTGAGATCCTGGTAAGAATGCTTCGATACCAAAAACATCTACAATCATACCACCTTTAGTACGACACTTTACAAAACCGTTTACGATTTCGCCAGTTTCGTTAGCTTTTATTACTCTATCCCAAGCCTTAATTACACGAGCCTTTCTGTGAGATAATACTAATTGTCCTGTTGCGTCTTCACGCACGTCAATTAATACCTCAACTTTGTCTCCTACTTTTAAGTCTGGATTGTATCTAAATTCGTTTAAAGAAATTACACCTTCAGACTTCGCATTAATGTCAATAATTGCGTCACGATCTGTAATATGAATTACTTCACCTTCTACAACCTCGTCATCTAAAGTGTCTACGAAATTTTCTGATACTAATTTTTCAAATTCTTTTAATTGAGAATCTTCAACCTCATCAATACCTTCTTGGTAGTTGTGCCAGTTGAATTCTTTTAAGAATTTTTCTGGGTTTGCTTGTGCTTCAGATACTACTGGAGCTTCTTTAGTTGCTGTTGCTACTTCTTTAGCTTCAACTTCTGCTTGTTTTGCTTTATCAGCCATTTAAATAAATTATGTAATATAGTTTTTCGCTTTCGCTAAAACAGAACCATATTACGGTTTGTATTCTGTTGTGTTTAGAAAAATTAAGCGCTAACACACAGAAGTGTTATAAATTAAATTGTTTAAATCCCTTTTTTATCTTTCTTACTTGCGCTAAAAAGGAGTGCAAAAATAGTACTTTTTAACAATATTGCCTAATACAAATTAAAAATTATTAACTAACTGAATATCAATTACCTAATAATATACTAAAATCGATGTTAAAACCCGCGTTTTATCGATTAAAACATACATTTTGTCTAAGTTTTAGCAAAACGCAAATGTTGTTGATAAATCTGCAATTATAATTACTATCTTTAAAGAAGATTAACATTAAAAACAAATTATTTATGGCTGTAAAAGCAAAATATCAAGGTGTACTTGATTTAGGAGAAAAATTAAACATTCAAAACGGAAACGTTACTGAAGAAAATGGTGTATTAAAAGTTAAAGGTACTGCTGCTACACAATATGAAAAAAACCTAATGTGGGACGCAATTAAAGAAGTTGGTGGAGATAATCCATCAGATATTATGGCTAACATAGAGGTAGCTGACACTAGTGTATATGCTAGACATACAGTTAAAAGTGGAGACACTTTAGGTAAAATTGCTAAACATTATTATGGTAACGCAGCAAAATACACTGCTATTTTTGAAGCTAATAAAGACATCTTAAAAAATCCAGATGTAATTCACCCAGATCAAGAATTAAAAATTCCAAATTTGTAGGAGTTTAATAGCAAACTATGTAAAGCGGATTATCGAGCGAAAGCTGATAATTCGCTTTTTTTTATTCCAAATCCTCTAGTGTCATTTGTACCAGACTAAGTACCTTTGAGAATTGCTCTTCTAAGGTTAAATCCGAATTATCTATTTCTATAGCGTCCTCTGCTTTTACTAAAGGAGAGTCTTCACGATGAGAGTCTATATAATCTCGCTCTTGTACATTACGTAAAACATCTTCATATTTTACGTCATCACCTCTTTCAATTAATTCGTCGTAACGTCTAGTTGCTCGTTTTTCAGCAGAAGCAGTCATAAAGAGTTTTAATTCAGCATAAGGAAATACCACAGTACCAATATCGCGTCCATCCATAACAACGCCTTTATCTTTTCCCATTTGTTGTTGTTGTTTTACCAATTGGTAACGTACTTCTGGGATAGCTGCCACTTTGCTAACAAAACTGGAAACTTCAAGTGTACGGATTTGTTTTTCGACATTTTTACCATTTAAATAAACTTCTGCAAAGCCTAATGTAGGATTAAATGTAAAACTGATAGCTGCTTTATCTAAATTAGATACTAATGCCATCACATCAAACTGGCTGTTATCTATCCAACCATTTTGCATTGTAAATAATGTAACAGCTCTGTACATTGCACCAGTATCTACATAAATATAGCCTAGGTGTTTAGCTAATTGCTTAGCAATTGTACTTTTACCTGTAGATGAAAATCCGTCTATTGCGATGGTGATGTTTTGCACGTCATTTAATTTGTTGCAAAAGTAGGGATTATAATTTGTAGCTAAAAGTCCGTAATTGATAGATTGAGATTACTAATAACTCTTTTATTAACTTTTAACTTGTTTTCTGTAATGTTTTATTCTTTTCTTTTAAAATAGCAAGCTGCTTTTCTAAAAACGTAATAGCTTGTTCTGTTTTGTAACTAGTTTTGGACGCTAAATCTTTAATTTCTTCTTTTAATTTTTCTTTACCAGAGGTTGTTGCTTTTGATAAGTCTTCCTTCACTTCGTTAAAGTCATTAGATAATTGATCTTTAATGTCTTTACCCTCTTTTTTAAGTTTATCTCTAGTAACACTTCCTTTTTCTGGAGCAAATAATACGCCAGCTACAGCACCAATAACAACTCCTAATACTAATCTTTGAATCATAATTTTTCTTTTTTATTAAACTTGATTTACTTATAAGTCTCATAATGAGGAGCTTTGTTACAACTAAGTGTAATAAAAACAACATTAAAAAGGAGGTATACCTCCACTATAGTAATATTCAAATTCAATGGTTTCTCCTGTATCTAATGTGTCTCTTCCAATTAAATAGTAAGTCGTACCAACATGCAAACTTGTATAGGATTTAGCTTCAAAAAAAGTAATAGTTTCGCCAGGTTGATAGACTTTGACTGACTTAACCTCATCTGTGTCATAATCTGAGGCTTCATTTAACACTAAACTGTAGTTAGAAAATCTAAGATTAGTATCATACCAACGTATAGTTGCAACGTCTTTAAGTTTAATTGGAGTATTAAGACATTTGGAATAGGGATCTAGATTAGAAACATCCTCTCTAGATTCATAAATAATAGAAATAAAAATAGCTGCACATAATAAAATTAAGGTGGCCAAAACAACTCTTAAAAGCTTCCTGACTGTTTTAGGCTTAATCGTCATTGTTTCAACTTAGTTTGTTAAGTTGGATACAATATCTTTAACTGGTAATATCGCTTTGGTATGTTCTATGCTTGGTCCTGCAACCCAAACGGTTTTATAGGTAGCTTTTTTCGCTGCATTTTCGGTCGCCTTCATACCAATAGAAAAACGAATCATTTTAACCCACTTTTTAAGTTTTCTATTTTTGTTTAATACACGTTCTATCCAAGTTTGTTTAGTCCCTATTTTTTGAACATATGGTGTGTTTATAACTGTACATGGTGTACCAGAAATACGTTCTGTCATAACTATATCCTTTTCGCCATAATCAACACAAGCTTGTTTATATTCGTCTGTAACTCCTGCTTCAACCGAAGCTATAAAAGGACTACCAACAGAAACACCTTCTGCACCATAACTTAACATTTTATCTATATCTGCTTTACAACCTACGCCTCCAGCAGAAATTACTGGAATGGTCAATTTTTGACTTAGCAAATTAGTCAATTCTTGAGGTGATAAATTACCTCTATGTCCACCTGCTTCATTATTTACTGCTATTGCAGCATCTGCACCTAACTGTTGTACTTTTTCAGCAAAACGTAAATCGGTAACGTCACAAAACACTTTGATACCTGCTTGATGAGCTTGTCTAATGGTTTCTTCTGGACTTCCTAAAGACGTAATAATAAAATCGCAACCTTCTTCACATAATACTTCTAATTGACTTTTATATTTGATATTAGATTTATTAACTATTAAATTAAATCCAAACGAACCACCTTCTACTTTATTAGCTTTTAGTTCTTTTATAGCTGTTCTTAACTCATCTAAAGTTCTATAATTAAGTGCAGGAATGCATCCAGCAATCCCAGCTTTCATAGCTTCTGTTACCATTGCTACATTAGATACCAAAAACATTGGTGCTTGAATAATTGGATATTTAATATTAAGAAGTTGTGTAAGTTTGGTCGTCATTTTATATTGAAATTAGTCTTACAAATATAAGTATTAATTTATTATGCATGCATAATATTTTTAATCTATAAATCTATAGTAACCACATTTTAAGTAAGCACCTTCTGGAAAGCTTATGGGATGATCTACATCGTGCTCCGTTTTTAATTCAACTTTAAACTTTCTATTAGAGTTTGACAACACCTGACTATTGATATCATAAAAGGCTTGACTTAACACTCTAGAGGAACAAGATGCTAATACCAAAAGTCCATTTTTACCAGTTAATTGTAGTCCTAATTGAGCTAATTGAGCATATTTTTTCTTTGCTAATTCAATGTCTGATTGCTGCTTAGCAAAACTTGGAGGATCTATAACGACAATATCAAAGGTTTGTTTTTTAGACACCAACTGTTCAAGAATTTTAAAAGCATCTCCTGCTAAAGTATGATGCACTCCAGAATAGTTGTTTAGAAGTCCATTTTGCTTAGCAATCTCTAATGCTTGCTGACTAATATCTAAACTAGTCACTTCTTTAGCTTCATTAGCTAAGGCGTGAACGGAAAATCCACCAGCATAAGAAAACACATCTAAAACGGTCTTGTTTTTACTCAGCAATCCTACTTGCCTTCTATTTTCTCTGTGATCTAGAAAATAACCTGTTTTATGTCCTTTAATAACATTGGCTGAAAAATTAACATCGTGCTCAACAAAAGTAACGACCTCATTTTCTAAAGTACCGTAAACAACTTCTCCATTTTTAAGATGATGTAATTTAGAGTTTTCTAAACTTCGACTTAATCTAATCACTACAGTTTCAGAGTTTGATATTTCTTGTAAACTCGGGATGATAGTTTCCAAATAAGGCAACCAGATTTCAGAATATATTTTAACTACCAAAACAGATGCATACACATCTGCAATTAAACCAGGAAACCCATCATTCTCGCCAAATAACAAACGGTAACTATTAGTATTGGTTTGTAATAATGATTTACGTTTTACAAATGCTTCTTTTATTTTTTGATGAAAAAACGCTGCATTTATTTCTGCTTTTTCATTCGCGCTATGCAACATTTTAATTCTAATTGGTGAATTAGCATCATACAAACCTAAACCAACTACTTTATTTTTGTTTTTACCAAAAATAATAGCTAAATCTCCAGACTGAGCCTCCTCATTAATTTTCGTAATATTATCAGAAAATACCCAAGGATGACCTTTTACCACAAACTGCTCGCCTTTTGCATTAAGCTTTACTGCTAAGCGTTTTGGCTGGTATTTAAATTTTAATTTAGGTGAAAAAGACATTTTTTACTTTTTTGGTGTAAAAGTAATGCATTTGAATTTGAAGATAAAAAAAGCGTAGCCATTACTGACTACGCCTAAAAGAATGATTTTTACTAACTAACTAATTATGAACTTCATTCTTTTTCACAGCTAATGCATATATAACTAGACCAAATCCAATTTTATTAATTGCATCTGCAATATTATAAACAACATCTATACCTCCTTGTGGTAATATTGAATTATACCAACCTTCAGTTCCCATCATGTAACCTAAAGGATATATTGCCCATCCTACTAATACAAACCAGCATAATATTTTGTGTGCTTGTAATACATCACCACCTGCCTCTACTGCTAATTTCTTAGCGCTACCAAGCCATATTTCATATACAATGTAAAAGTAAGCTGCTCCAGAAATTGCACCCCAGACTGCTGGTCCACTTCCTGTGTTGTATACTGCTTCACCAAAGTATCCTGTTACTAGCATAATTACTGAGAAAAATATCATTTTCCACATTAAAGATTTTTTAGCACCAGCTACTTTGAGTATTAAGTAAAACTCAACACACATTAATGGAACTGTTAAAATCCAGTCTACATATCTAAAGAAAGTAGGTGATTCCATGTTTACTGCCCAATAATCTCTCATGTAAAAATAATGTACTGCTGCAATAAAAGTAATTAGTCCAGAGACTAATACCGATGTTCTCCATTTTTTATCAAATTGATTTAATGATAAAAAGAAAAAGGCTGATGCTGCCATCATGGCCATACAACCTACAAAGAATGTAAATCCTACATAATCGGTAGGATCTAGTTTAGACGTGACGTCTACTAAAGATAAAAAAGTTTTCATAGCAATTTTTGTTTAGTTTTTATTAATTTTGTTTAAACAAAGTTAAGAATGATTAAACAAAATAAATTCGACTTTAACAAAATATTTGGTTTATTTTTAAGAATTCGATAAATATTATGGAGAAAATTTATAATTTATCAATTGTGTTGAGTTTTATTGGATTATGGATTACTTCTATAGTTCCAAGCCAACTTGAAATTATTTTTGGATTCATATTAATATTTTCATTTGGTATTTTACATGGATCAAATGACATTTTACTAATAGAAAATTTTTCAAAAAAGAAATCGAACCATCCATTTATTAAGGTGTTATTTGTTTATTTATTAACAATTACTATAGCTATTGTAATATTCTATTTTGTTCCAATACTTGCACTACTACTCTTTATAGTATTTAGCGCATTTCATTTTGGAGAACAACATTGGGAGAGCAAGATGACAAGTGAAGTAAGAGTAATGACAACAACTTTTTATTTGTTTTATGGTTTTTTTGTTTTATTTCTCTTATTCATTTTCAATGCACAGGAAGTTGTTGAAGTAATTACTTCTATTACTAGTTACACTATTGACCAAAGCCTGGTAAGTTATGGGTTAATAACGTCTACTTTAATAATGATTTTTTTTGGATCACTTTTAAATTCATATATAATAAACTTCAAATCCATCATTTTTAAAGAGTTATTCTACTTGTTAGTTTTCGCTATTGTCTTTAAAGTCTCAACTTTAATTTGGGGATTTGCGCTGTACTTTATTTTATGGCATAGTATTCCATCTTTGTTTGAACAAGTAAACTTTATCTATGGTCACTTCACAAAAACATCAATTATTGCTTATTTAAAAGGTGCGTTTCCTTATTGGTTAGTATCTATTATTGGATTAGTTACTGTTATATATCTTTTAAAAGATGAAAAGCTACTATACGCTATCTTATTTTCTTTTATTGCAGCTATCACCTTTCCGCATGCATTGGTAATAAACAAAATGTTTAAACACAAAAAAACACAATCAAATTAAAGACTGCGTTTTTATTTTTTTATTAAAACCTAGTTTAATTTAAATCTGCTCTAAAACTGATAGAAAAGGTATTGATATCTTGAGGATTGTTTTTAAACACTGGATTTAAGTCATATTTAAAATAAAGACTATAGTCTTTGTAACCTATGTAAGCACTTGGACCAAAGTTAATTGTATTAACATTAAAATTACCATCCTCATACAAACGAATACGTCTACCTTCGTTATTATTATATCTAATAAATTGTGAAGAGCCAACCCTTATAGCAAAAAAGCCACCTAAACCTAATCTAAACCCTCTTTGAGAAAGTAGATAAGTTTGATTAGTTTTTTTGTCATACTGTGGTTTAGAAAAATCTAATTCTAAATGAATCGGAATACCAAGATATACATTGTTAAAACGAGATCTTTTAATATTATAACCTGCATTTTCCAATGTTGTTAGACCTTGATTGGTCACCACAATATCATCATTTGATTTAGGTCTTAATTCGTAAGCCATAGCTGATAATCCGAACTTAAGATTCCAAAGGTTTGATTTTTCTTGCAAACGGTATTTGAATGAAAAACCTAACTCTCCGTAACCCAAAGGATTATTTTTAAAACCATTGCCATAAAAACCTTTATCATCATTCAAAACTATATTTAAACCTAAAGCTATTACAAATTGTGTCGTAAAGCGTTTTTCAACTTTTAATCCTGTAGCAGAATCTTTATAATAATTTTCATCCTCAAACGGAGTAAAAAATCGATTGCTTTTTTTATTAACGTCTTCTTCTAAATTTAATTTACCACTTACTCTGTTTTTAATCAACGCTTGTAATTTCTGCTCCTCTACAAAAACAGCATCATTAATTTGCTTTGCGTGGTACTCAGCAATAGTATTTTTTTGCTTGTTAGCATCATCAAAATTAATCTCATTCTTTTCCAGCTTTTCATCAATCTTTTTTAATTCTTCTTTAAGTTTACTTTTTTCAGTAGAAGTTATTGAATCTATTTTAGAGGTAATCTGAGCTGCTTTTTCTTCAAAACTGTTACTTTGAGCTAGTATATTTTGAGTATAAAAAAACAGTATAGCTAATAAAATTTTAAGTTTCATAATACGATTGTTTTAATAATTAATATTTATGATTTCTGCTAACCACAGCGTCTTTAAATTTTTTAATTTTTCTGCCAGCTTTTGTTAAAAAACTTTTATTCCGCTCTTCAAATAATTGTCTTTCAGCATCTATTAGCAGTTGATTGGCATTGGTATACGTTTTAGTTGTTTTTGCATTAATATTAATTAATTCTGGTCTAGTTAATGTATCAGCTTCAGTTAATAAATCTTTAGGTGAAATGTATCTGTATTGATTGTCTACAATATCCTGTTTTGTTTTTTCTTTAACTGCGGAAATATTAGTAACAACAATTTTATTTTTAGATATCTCTTTGTTTTTTATGACTTGAGATGGATTTATTTTTTGTGAGTATTCTATACTTTTATTAATATCTTTTTTATCAGCAACACTCTTGTTTATCGTGACTTTAGTTTTTACCGTATTAGCTTTAATATCTCTTGAATTTTTGTTTAATATTTTATCTGAAACCACAAGATTATTATGAGGAGCAGATTTATTGTTTTGGTGTGATTCTAATGGTTTTTTTTGGTTTGTAATCTGCTTTAATTGATTATCCTTATTATTTTTCATTACCAGTTTAGCAGCTGTAAAAAACAGAACAAATACTACAGATGCTGCTACCAAATATCTTATCCAATAACTGCTTTTCTTTTTAGACCTCGTGTTTAAAGCACTAATCAAACGTGTTTTTGCTTCAGGTGTTGGAGTAATACTGCGTCCTCTAATTCTTTTTTTTATTAAATCTTCTATATTATTCTGTTCCATTATTTTTAGACTTTAAATTAGCCAAGCTATTTTTTAATAGCCTTTTAGCATGCGATAATTGTGACTTTGAAGTGCCTATACTTATCTTTAATAATCTTGCAATTTCTTGGTGCTTATAGCCATCTATGACAAATAAGTTAAAAACAGTTTTGCAGCCTATTGGCAAACTATCTATTGCGTTTTGTATTTGATCTGTATCATTACTTAAACTATCAAAAGGCTTTTGCACAAAATAATGATCATCAATTTCTACTACTCCAAATTTATTTTTATGTACACGTAAATAAGAAATACATTCTCTAATCATTATTTGTCTTAACCAACCTTCAAAACTTCCAAAAGGTTGATACTTGTTAATATTTAAAAATGCTTTAGTAAATGCAGTAATCATAGTGTCTTCAGCAAACTGTAAATCCTTAATATATTGTCTACAAACACTAAGCATTTGTCCTGAATACCTATCATAAAGTGCTAACTGTGCTTTTTGATTAGAAGATTGTGCCAATCTAACCAGCTCATTAACATTTTGATTTATAGGTACTAGTTTCGCCATAAGGATGTGTTCTATTTATTAAAACGCAATTAAAAGATAAAAGGTTGGATACAATTGAAAAAATTATAAAAAAAAACGCAATCAAATTAATGATTGCGTTTATTAATATTTGTGTTCAATCTTGAAAGACCCTTCGACTAGGTTAAGGATAAGCGATTCAATTAATTTTTACTATTAAAAATTGTTCCAATGCTTACTTAACTTCTTCGAAGTCTATACTTCGACTTCGCTCAGTACAAGCTACTTAACTTCTTCGAAGTCTACGTCTTCAACATCGCTACCATCAGCAGCTTGTCCCTTAGCACCTGCTCCTGCATCTGTTGGTCCACCTTCGTTAGTTGGTCCTCCTTGTGCCTCTTGCTGTGCTTTGTACATTTCTTCACTAGCTACTTTCCAAGCGTCGTTAATTTTTTCTAACGCTGGCTCAATAACTGCTAAGTCTTTAGTCTCATAAGCTTTCTTTAATTCTTCTAAAGCGTCTTCGATTGGTTTTTTCTTATCCTCTGATAATTTATCTCCAAATTCTTTTAACTGATTTTCTGTTTGGAAAATCATAGAATCCGCTTCATTTAATTTTTTAGCAGTTTCTGCTGCTTTAGCATCTGCTTCTGCATTTGCTTCTGCATCAGCTTTCATTTTTTGAATTTCTTCTTCAGTTAAACCAGAAGACGCTTCAATACGAATATCTTGAGATTTTCCTGTTGCTTTATCTGTTGCAGATACTTTAATAATTCCGTTTGCATCAATATCAAAAGTCACCTCAATTTGTGGTACACCTCTTTGTGCTGGTGGAATTCCATCTAAATGAAAACGTCCAATTGTTTTATTATCTGCAGCCATAGCACGTTCACCTTGTAATACGTGAATTTCTACTGAAGGCTGGTTATCTGCAGCTGTAGAGAATACTTGTGACTTTTTTGTTGGAATAGTTGTATTTGCTTCAATTAACTTAGTAAATACATTACCCATAGTTTCAATTCCAAGAGATAAAGGTGTTACGTCTAATAGTAATACATCTTTAACGTCTCCTGTTAAAACTCCACCTTGGATTCCTGCTCCAAGAGAAACAACTTCATCAGGATTTACACCTTTACTTGGTGCTTTTCCGAAGAATTTTTCTACTGCTGCTTGTACTGCTGGAATACGTGTTGATCCACCTACTAATATCACTTCATCAATATCAGATTTTGATAAACCTGCAGCTTTTAATGCTGTTTGACAAGGCTCAATAGTACGTTTTACTAAGTCGTCTATTAACTGCTCAAATTTAGAACGCGTTAACGTACGCACTAAGTGTTTTGGTCCACTTGCAGTTGCAGTAATATATGGTAAATTGATTTCTGTTTGCTCAGATGAAGATAATTCAATCTTTGCTTTTTCTGCAGCTTCTTTAACACGTTGTAAAGACATCGGATCTTCTCTTAAATCCAAACCTTCTTCGTTTTTAAACTCGTCTGCTAACCAATCTATAATTTTTTGATCGACATCATCACCACCTAAGTGTGTATCTCCATCTGTAGATAATACTTCAAAGACACCATCTCCTAATTCTAGGATAGATACATCATGCGTACCTCCACCAAAGTCAAATACTACTATTTTTTGATCTTTACCTTTTTTATCTAATCCATAAGCTAAAGCTGCTGCTGTAGGCTCGTTGATAATACGACGCACTTTTAAACCTGCAATTTCTCCTGCTTCTTTAGTGGCTTGACGTTGACTATCGTTAAAATAAGCTGGTACTGTAATTACTGCTTCACTAACATCTTGACCTAAATAGTCTTCTGCGGTTTTCTTCATTTTTTGAAGCACCATTGCAGATAATTCTTGTGGTGTATATAAACGACCATCAATGTCCACACGTGGCGTATCATTATCTCCTTTAACTACTTTATATGGTACACGTTCTGCTTCTTTTTTAGATTCAGAATACTTATTACCCATAAAACGTTTAATAGAATAAACCGTTTTTGTTGGGTTAGTTACTGCTTGTCTTTTTGCTGGATCACCAACTTTAATTTCGCCTCCTTCTACAAAAGCGATAACCGAAGGTGTTGTACGTTTACCTTCTGCGTTTGGGATTACAACTGGCTCATTACCTTCCATTACAGAAACGCAAGAGTTAGTTGTTCCTAAATCGATTCCAATAATCTTACTCATAATTTTATATAATTTTATTTTGTGTTGTTATTATTACGCTTACAATTAGTCAATCATTATGCCAAGCAAAAAATGCTGACACGATGTCAGATACTATTCTAAAAATTAAATTTTACTAATCCTACTTTGGTATTAGTTTTGATACAGAATTGTAGAAACAATCTAAAATGTATTAATTATGAAACGTATAGCATCAGTAGTGTCAGTTCTAGTTCTTTTATTAACATCTTGTACAGGTCCTGAAGGCCCTCCAGGTTTTGATGGTGTAGATGGTGGATTAATAGTATCTAGTGCTTTTGAAATTGAATTAGATTTTAATGCCAATACTAATTATGAGTTTATTGAACCTTATGGTTTTTATATCTACCCTTCTGATGTTACTTTAGTATACATTCTGTGGGAAACAGCAGATGGTCAAGACATCTGGAGATTACTCCCTCAAAATGTGTTTTTTGATGATAATACCGTGTTAACTTATAACTTCGATTTTACTCAAGACGATGTTAGGTTCTTTTTAGATGGCTCAACTAATCTAGATACTCTGGGTTCTGAGTGGACCCAAAACCAAGTATTTAGAGTGGTCGTAGTTCCTGCCGATAATGTCGGTAGAATTGATTACTCAGACATCAACAATGTCATGCAACAATTAAATATTACAACTTTTGAAAAGCGTTAATACTATTTGTGATTTAAATTTTTAGATAATCCATTTTAACACAAATAACAAAATGTATATTTGCTGAGATAACTTAAATGTTTTCGTTGGTATGGAATGTATTTCGGTATTTGATATGCTTAAAATTGGTGTTGGTCCTTCTAGCTCACATACTTTGGGTCCTTGGCGTGCAGCAGAACGTTGGATGTTTGAGCTTAAAGAGGCTAATGTTTTTGATCAAATTCAAAGAGTTAAAGTTGACCTTTATGGATCCTTATCTTTAACTGGAAAAGGACACGCTACGGACTTAGCTGTAATGCTAGGATTAAGTGGTGCAGATCCAGAAATTATCCCAACAGATACTATAGATATTATTATTGCTTCAGTAAATAATACTGAAAAATTAGTATTAAATAATGAACGTATTATTCCGTTTCAACCTAAACAGGATATTACTTTTAACAGAGAGTTTTTACCATTTCATGCTAACGGAATTAGGTTTACCGCTTTCGCTAAAAACGAATTGCATACTTCCACATTCTACTCTATTGGTGGTGGTTTTGTAGTTAAGGAAGAACGTACAGTAGATGCAGAAAATAAAGCCTTGAAAAAGGAATTTCCATTTCCTGTAGATAGAGCTTCAGAGTTATTAACGTTTTGCCATTCTGAAAACAAATCTATATCAGAGATTGTTTTAGAAAACGAGCGTGCTTTAAGAACTGATGAAGAGATAGACTTCCAACTTAACAGAATATGGCAAACCATGTTAGACTGCATGTTTACAGGTTGTCATACCGAAGGAAACTTACCTGGAGGATTAAATGTACGTCGTCGTGCGTTTGATATGCATAAAGGTTTAAATGTTGAAATACCTTATATTACACCTCGAGACTGGTTAGAAAGCATTAGACAGAGTGAAGTCAAATTTAGACAAATCCTAAAATGGGTGAGTTGTTTTGCTTTGAGTGTTAATGAAGTGAATGCCTCACTTGGTCGTGTGGTTACCGCTCCAACCAATGGTAGTGCTGGTGTAATCCCGTCGGTTTTAATGTATTATATGGTCATTGAAAATCATGATGCAGATTTTAAACATATCAAACAATTTTTATTAGTTGCTTCAGAGATTGGTAGTCTATTTAAAAAAGGAGCAACCATTAGTGCTGCAATGGGTGGTTGTCAAGCTGAAATTGGAGTCTCTTCTGCTATGGCTGCAGCAGCGCTATGTGAATTATTAGGAGGTACACCAGAACAAGTGATGATTGCTGCAGAGATTGCTATGGAGCATCACTTAGGTTTAACCTGTGACCCAATTGGTGGATTAGTACAAATACCCTGTATAGAACGCAATTCTATGGGTGCCATAAAAGCGATTAATGCTGCCGAATTAGCTTTAGAAACCAATCCTGAAAATGTTAAAGTTCCTTTAGATAAAGTCATTG
Organism: Olleya sp. YS; assembly: GCF_029760915.1. Lineage (NCBI taxonomy): Bacteria > Pseudomonadati > Bacteroidota > Flavobacteriia > Flavobacteriales > Flavobacteriaceae > Olleya > Olleya sp. YS. The sequence continues at coordinate 2,849,588 of NZ_CP121685.1, forward strand.
ATACCATGTGGGAAACCGCAAAAGACATGAATACTAAGTACAAAGAAACTTCAGAAGGTGGATTGGCTGTTCGTGTTAATATGGCGGATTGCTAACTTGACTACGCTTAACTACAGAAAACACTTCTTATTTTACATTTAAGTCTATTGCTCACACTTTCGTCTAGTGTCAACTAAATAGATAATTTTCCAGACGTCATTGTCCTTTATCAGTTGGAAAGAATTGACACCACAATGACTTTTTTGGTCATTAAACCAAAACTCGTAAGGCGTCCACACATTAGCCATATTACCATCAATTTGGACACTATAACTCATTAAGTTTTCAAGAAAACTATTATCTTCAGGAATAGATACAATTTGCTTCAAAAAATCAGAAAAGCCACTAGAGTGTAATTGGGTCTCACCATCTTTATTTTTGCCAATAGACTGCATAATAACGTCCTTAAACACAACACTTTTCATTAACGTGCTATCTTGAGTATGGAATCCAGCAAAAAAAATATTTATAGATTCAATCACTTGTTCTTGTTCTTCTTTTTGAGAAAAACTTACTGTAGAAAATAACAGCAAAATAAGAGTTATTAAAGGTTTCATAATATAATTTTAATACGTATTAAAGTGTAAATATAAGTGTTTCAGTAAGAAAGAAAAATTTATGTATAAACCTTTATTTTAGTACATTTACAATCTATTTAAACTAATAAAACATGTCTGTAGCAAAAAAAGAATATAAAAGAGTCACAGTAAAATCGTTAGTCGATATGAAAAAGAATGGAGAAAAAATCTCTATGCTTACAGCATACGATTACACTATGGCTAAGATAGTTGATGGAGCTGGTACAGACGTGATTTTAGTTGGTGATTCTGCAAGTAATGTGATGGCTGGACATGAAACAACTTTACCTATTACTCTAGATCAAATGATTTACCATGCATCTTCTGTTGTACGTGCAATAGATAGAGCTCTAGTTGTGGTTGACATCCCTTTTGGAAGTTATCAAAGTGACCCAAAAGAAGCTTTACGAAGTGCTATTAGAATCATGAAAGAATCTGGTGGACATGCTGTGAAAATGGAAGGTGGAAGTGAAATAAAAGAATCTATTAAACGTATTTTAAATGCAGGAATCCCAGTTATGGGACATTTAGGCTTAACACCTCAATCTATTTATAAATTTGGAACCTACACAGTAAGAGCCAAAGAAGAAGAGGAGGCTGAGCAATTAAAATCGGATGCACTAATGCTTGAACGTATTGGTTGTTTTGCAATAGTTTTAGAGAAAATTCCAGCAAAATTAGCCCAAGAGGTTGCAAAAAGTGTTTCTATTCCCGTTATTGGGATTGGAGCTGGTTCTGGTGTTGATGGTCAAGTATTGGTGACGCACGATATGGTTGGTATGACACACGAATTTAATCCAAGATTTTTACGTCGTTATATGAATTTATACGAAGACATGACAAAAGCCTTCACCCAATATGGCAAAGATGTTAAAAGTGGTGATTTTCCTAATGATTCTGAGCAATATTAATTTCACTTATAGCATTTAGCTATTGGTTCTTAGCCTAAATTTAGTGTTTAAAATTCTTTCAAATAAAGACAACCTTCAAGTAATTTATGAAGACAACCACATTATTCTTGTCAATAAACGTGCAGGAGACATTGTCCAAGGAGATAAAACTGGTGACAAACCCTTAAGTGATGTTGTTAAAGACTATATAGCAAAAAAATACAATAAGCCAGGGAACGTCTATTTAGGTACTGTACACCGATTAGATAGACCAACAACAGGATTAGTAATCTTTTCTAAAACAAGTAAAGCACTTCCTAGACTTAATAAACTATTTGTATCAAAAGACATTTCTAAAACGTATTGGGCTTTGGTTAAAAACAAACCTAAAAAAGAGGCAGACACATTAATACATTGGTTAAAAAAGAATCCTAAAAATAACAAATCTACAGCCTATCCAAAAGAAGTCGCTGAGAGTAAAAAAGCCATACTTCATTATAGAACATTAAAGAAACTGGATAATTATTACTTATTAGAAATTAATTTGGAAACTGGTCGTCATCATCAAATCAGAACTCAATTAGCAAGTATTGGCTGCCCAATTAAAGGCGATTTAAAATACGGATTTGATAGAAGTAATAAAGATGCTAGTATTAGTTTACATGCTAGAAACATTCAGTTTACACATCCTGTTTCTAAAGAAGACCTCAATATTACTGCGCCTTTACCAAAAGATGCCATTTGGGATGCTTGCTTATAAATTGATTACTTTTATATAAAATTTTATAGATGATTCCACAATTAGTTCAAGATCAAAAAGACTTTTTTAAGACCAGACAAACCTTAAATGTTACTTATAGGAAGAACCTTTTAAAAAAATTGCTAGCAGAATTAATTACACGAGAACATCAAATTACCGAAGCCTTATACCAAGATTTTAAAAAACCAGAGTTTGAATCGATTTTAACCGAAACTGCTATTGTTATACAAGATTTAAAGTTAACCATCAAAAAACTAAAACAATGGGCTAAACCAAAACGAGTGTTTCCTAGTTTATTAAATTTTCCATCATCAGATTATTTGTACTCAGAACCTTACGGAACCGTTTTAGTAATTGCACCATGGAACTATCCTTATCAATTAGCTATAGCACCTTTAGTAGGTGCAATTGCTGCAGGAAATACGGTTATATTAAAACCAAGTGAATTAACTCCTAATACTTCTAATCTGATTAATGATATAATCAAAACAGTTTTTAAACCACAGCATGTCACTGTAGTTCAAGGAGGTGTTGAGGTGTCTACTAAATTATTGGAGCAACAATGGGACTATATATTCTTTACAGGAAGTGTTAACGTAGGTAAAATTGTAGCAAAAGCAGCTGCACCTAACTTAACACCAGTTACTTTAGAGTTAGGAGGTAAAAACCCTTGTATTATTGATGAAACTGCCAATATAAAATTAACAGCAAAGCGAATTGTTTGGGGTAAATTTGTTAATGCTGGACAGACGTGTATAGCACCAGATTATATATTAATTGATGAGTCTAGAAAAGGAGCATTTTATAAAGCTATGCAAGCAGAAATGGATGAAGCCTACTCTACTACTCCACAAAATTCAAAAGACTTTGCACGTGTCATAAACAAAAAGAATTTTGAGCGATTATCTAAAATGCTAATGGATGAAAATTGTGTAATTGGTGGACAAACAGATGCAGATAATCTATACATTGCGCCAACTTTAATTGACGAACCTAAATTGGATAGTGAGGTTATGAAAGATGAAATTTTTGGACCTATTCTACCTGTAATTTCTTATAAAAACGAAACTGATTTAGAGCGTATCATTTTATCTTATAACAAACCTTTAAGCTTGTATGTGTTTAGCACAAATTCCGCTAAAGCGAAACAATTAATGCAACAATTTTCTTTTGGTGGTGGCTGTGTAAACGACACAATAATACACTTTGCTAACCACAGATTACCCTTTGGAGGTGTTGGAAATAGTGGAATTGGAGCTTATCATGGTAAACACACTTTTGATACCTTTTCTCATAAAAAGGCTGTCGTAAAAAAAGGAAATTGGTTGGATTTACCAATGCGTTACGCACCTTATAAAGGAAAAGTTGAATTGATTAGAAAAGTATTGAAGTGGCTATAAATTTATTCTAAATTTCTATAAGGGTAAGTCAAGGTTAATTGCACTCCATTACCTTGTGTTGAACTCAAATTTAAGTCTGCATTTATTAACGCTGCACGACTTTTCATATTGATTAGTCCAGAACCTTGATCAATGGTTTTTTCGTCAAATCCTACACCATTGTCTTTTAACGATAGTAGTAGTTTATTTTCTGAAAAATTTAGATTAATTTTTAAAGTTTCTGCATCAGCATATTTTACTGTATTTGAAATAAATTCCTGAACTATTCTAAATAATATAATACTGTCTTTAGGTTGATTAAAAAACTCTGGGTTACCTTCAATAATAACCGAAGCTTCTAATAATTTAAGCTTATTTAAACGTTCTACTTCACTTTTTACAGAATCTATAAAACCTCTATTAGCAATGACATCACTATTTAATGTTTTAGAGAGTAAACGTAACTCACTTAAACCTTCTTTTACAGCATTTTTAGTTTCTGTAAACGATGCCTTAATGGTTTCTGGGACTTGAGTATTTAGTATACTCATATTCATATTTGCAACAGATAGGATTTGTCCAACATTATCATGCAATTCTTGTCCTATGTTTTTTAACGTTTGTTCTTGTATTTCTATTTGCGTATTTGTTAGCTCCTCCTCAAATGCTTTTTGCTGCTTAACTTTATCTAAAATAAGTTTGTTTTTTCTTTTTTGAAAAACCACAAAAAACAAAATAATAAGTGTACAAACTATTAGTAATATACCAATCATGTATGCCAATAAATACCGCTCTGAACTGGACGACATTGGACTGTCTAAATTTTGAAATTGTAAGTATAAACTAATCATGCTCTGGTTTTGATACAATAAAGCCTATGGTAAACGCTAGATACATAAATACAATTGAAAATAAATAAATGTAATTTTTTAAAGCCATAAAATGTACGTCTTCACCATTAAAATATTGCTCGTAAAACATTAATGGCGTAGTCACAATCCAAAATACTAATACACCTATTGCAATATAAAAACTTAAAGATTTATAAAAATTTAAGATTTTTTCCGAATTAAGCAACTCAAAAAAATAACTAAATGTAACTAACAATATTAAAAATAAACTTAATATTTCAATAGATAATAAGAAATTGTTGTGATACGCTTTATAATTAAAAAATATAAATACTACAGATGCTATCAAAAAAAATATTGTTGCGATTTTGATTGTTTTTTTTGTAGCAATAATATTAGAAACTTTATAAAAGTAATATGAAATAATTAATGAACCTACTATTGTCCAAAAAAGAGCATAAAACCAATAGTTTTTTTCAAATATTGTATCTGAAATTATATTTTGAAACCATCTTAGAGTTTCTGAATTTTTGGCAACTCTTGGATAAGCACCTAATGTTTCAATAAGCTGAATATAAACTAAAAACCAAATAAAAATTCTTGCAGCTTTAGATTTAAATTTTTTATAAAAAAACAAACCGGTTATAGCTGCAAGAATTTCTGCTCCTCTGTAGATTACAACATAATTATCTATTAAAAAGGAGCTCATATATTATGTAATAATTTTAGTTTATTGTGGATAAGCTGCTGTAGGTGGATATCCATTTAATCCTCTATCTAAACCATTTGCATCAGTGATATCATCATGTCCATCTCCTCTTTCATTTGGTTGAGTAGGAACCATGAAAATAGTAGTATATCCACCTTCTCCAACAGATTTGTCAACGCCTAAATAAAACCGTAAACCGTCTGCGTTAGGATAATTTTCAGTTACCATGCTTATAAAAGAATTTAAATCGCTTATAGAGTACCATGAAGAACGATTGTCGCCTTCATTATATGCTACTTGATCATTAACGGTTTTTCTTAAATCTGTCCAGTTGTCGCTTAATTCTTTAGCTTCTGCTGATGTAATAATTCCACTAGGTGTAGAAATTGGTGGTGTCATAGGTGTTTGGTTAAATGAGTTAAAATAAAAATACGTGGCTAATGCGCCTAAAATTAATCCTAAGACTAGGATTCCTAAGTTTTTCATAAAATTTGGTTATTGATTAATAGTTAAAGGTAAAGTAACAAAAAGAAATCATTTCCTACAAATCTAATACCAGATTATCCTAACCAACCATCTCTATCCAAACTTCTATATTGAATGGCTTCGCTAATATGATTGCCTTTAATATCTGGACTTTGCTCTAAATCTGCAATAGTTCTAGCTACTTTTAAAATTCTATCATAAGCTCTTGCAGATAGATTTAAACGTTCCATAGCAGTTTTTAAAAGTTGTTTTGAGGTGTCTTCTAGCTTACAATAGACTCGGATTTGTTTGGTAGACATTTGTGCATTATAATGTACATTATCATAAGCCTCAAATCTTTTAGTCTGAAGTTGCCTAGCTTCTGTAACGCGTTTTCGTATCTCTACAGAAGATTCTCCTTTACGCTCTTCTGATAATTTTTCAAAAGGTACAGGAGTGACTTCAATGTGTATGTCTATTCTATCTAACAATGGACCAGAAATTTTACTTAAATAGCGTTGCATTTCTGCTGGACTACTAGTTACAGGAGCATCAGGATCGTTAAAATAGCCACTAGGACTAGGATTCATACTAGCCACCAACATAAAAGAGGATGGATAGGTCACGGTAAACTTAGCTCTGGATATGGTGACTTCTCTATCTTCTAATGGTTGACGCATGACCTCTAAAACACCACGTTTAAACTCTGGAAGTTCGTCTAAAAATAAAACTCCATTATGAGATAAGGAGATTTCTCCAGGTTGTGGATAGGCACCACCACCAACTAGTGCGACATCACTAATGGTGTGATGTGGACTTCTAAATGGTCTTTGCGCCATTAAACCTGAATCTTTAACACGTCCAACCACACTGTGTATTTTAGTTGTTTCTAAAGCTTCATGTAAAGTCATTGGTGGCAAAATACTAGGTAAACGTTTTGCCAACATTGTTTTTCCTGCTCCTGGAGGACCAATTAAAATAATATTGTGTCCTCCTGCTGCCGCAATTTCCATGCAACGTTTTATAGATTCTTGACCTTTGACATCGCTAAAATCAAATTCAGGAAACTCTAAGTTTTTTTCAAATTCTTTTCTAGTATCAATTATGGTTTGTTCTAAAGCCTCTCCTTTATCAAAATAATTAATGACTTGCTTAATGTTTTCAACTCCGTATACTTCTAAACCATCAACAATTGCTGCCTCCTTTACATTTTGTATTGGTAAAATAAACCCTTTATACCCTTCTTCCCTAGCTTTAATAGCTATTGGTAAAGCACCTTTAATGGGTTGTAAACTACCATCTAAAGATAATTCTCCCATGATTAAAAAGTCCTCTAAATTTTCTGCTGCTATTTGTTTAGAAGCAGACAAAATACCCATTGCCAAAGTTAAATCGTAAGCAGACCCTTCCTTTCTTAGGTCTGCAGGTGACATATTAATGATGATTTTTTTACCAGGAATTTTATAACCGTTATTTTGAAGCGCAGCAGCAATCCTAAAATTACTTTCTTTAATGGCATTATCCGGAAGTCCAACAAGATGGTAACCAATTCCGCTATCAACATTAACTTCTACTGTTACCGTTGTTGCTTCAACACCAAAGACAGCGCTTCCAAAAACTTTTTTGAGCATAGATAGGTTAGTTTAGAAAATAAAAGTAGGAAATTTATGTTGTTCTAGAAAATAGAAAACAATTTGTATCTAATTAATTTCTAAAGAAGTAAACTCAAACTTTCCACCATCAAACAAGCCTTTATCACTTAATTTTAGGGATGGAATAACTAACAAAGCCATAAAAGATAAGGTCATGTAAGGTGCATGCAACGTAGCACCTAATTGCTTAGCCATTTTATCTAAAGCTGCATAGGAGTGTCCAATCGTTTCGGCATTTTGGTCGCTCATGATACCTGCAACTGGAAGTGGTACAATACGTTCTTCGGAATTTGATACAGCACAGATTCCGCCTTTATTTTCAATAATTAGATTTACTGCTTTACAAATAGCATTATCGCTAACGCCTACTGCAATAATATTATGTGAATCATGGCCTACAGAACTGGCTATAGCTCCTTCTTTTAATCCAAAATTTTTAATAAATGCTAGTGCTGGAGCATCATTCTTATAACGATTAACAACTGACATTTTTAGAATATCAGTAGCTGTATTGGATACTAGATTTCCGTTTTGGATCGTAGCTTCTTCTTTAAGTTGATTGGTTACTAATTGACCATCCAAAGCTTGAATCACACGTATGTGTTTAGCTGAGTTTTCGACTTTAAAATCATCAACAGTTTTCTTTTTTGTATTGAAATTATTAAGGTTTTTAAATACTACATGTTTTACTAATGAAGTCCCATTATCATAAACCAACTCACCATTGATATAAGTTTTAAGCGTTTTAAAATCTGTTAAATTATCAACAATTATAAAATCTGCAGCATCACCTTCCTGGAGTAAACCAACGTCCAAATTATAATGTTTGACAGGATTGACACAAGCTACTTGCAATACTTTAAATACATTAATATTCTTGTCTACAGCACGTTTACATAGTTCGTTAATATGATTTAATAATAAATCGTCTGGATGTTTATCGTCACTACAAAACATCATGTTTTGGTAATGCTCTGGAAGCAAATCGATTAAAGCGTCAAAATTTTTAGCTGCACTACCTTCTCTAATCAATATTTTCATTCCTTTTTGAAGCTTTTCCAACGCTTCATCATAGGTAAAACACTCGTGATCTGTACTTATTCCAGCATTGATGTATTTGGTAACGTCATCACCTTTTAAACCTGGAGCGTGACCATCTACTGGTTTATTATAGTGTTTTGCCCAAGCAATTTTTTTAAGCACTTCTTCATCATTAAATAAAACGCCAGGATAGTTCATCATTTCGGCTAAATATTTTATATCTGGATTAGCCATTAAGGTTTTAATATCCTCAGAATCTATAACTGCTCCAGCCGATTCAAACGTCGTTGCTGGTACGCAACTTGGTGCACCAAAATTAAATTTAAAAGGAGTTTGTTTACCATTATTAATCATAAACTGGACACCTTCTACACCTAAAACATTTGCAATTTCATGAGGATCACTAACAGTTGCTACGGTTCCATGTTTAACTGTTATTTTAGCAAATTCTGATGGTACTAGCATAGAACTTTCTATATGGATGTGTGCATCGACAAAACCAGGTAATATGTAATGATTTATGTTATGCTCTTTTTCGGTAATAGATTCAATTTTACCAGAATTGATAGTGATTTCTCCACTAAAAATACGTTGGTTTTGGATATCTACAATTTGTCCTTGGATGGTTTTCATCATAACATTACAGTAAAAAAATCCTGCATAAAGCAGGATTTAAAATTTATTTCTTAAAATTTTCTAAGCCTTTTTTAAGCCATTCTAAATACTCATCTGCATCTGGTGTGTATGCTGTAGTATGGTTTAACAACTCCATGTTTTCATTTAGTAACACATAATAGGGTTGCGAGTTATTTTGAAAATTAAGAGTTTGTAAAGTTGCCCATTTGTCGCCTATGGTTTTAATGTTTTTAAGATTTCCGTTAGCTTTTACAAACTTAAATTGCTCGTTTTCTGGAAGTTTCTTTCTATCATCTACATATAAAGACACAATAATATATTCCTCTTTTAAAATTTCGTAAATCTTATCTTGACTCCATACCTGCTCTTCCATTTTTCTACAGTTCACACAAGCCCAACCTGTAAAATCTAACATGATGGGTTTGTTAGCTTCTTTGGCAGCAACAATCCCTTCATCAATATCTTTATAACAATTTAAACCTAAAGGACACTCACTATCCTTCTCGTAAATACTGTAAGGCAAAGGTGGTGGAAAACCACTTAGCAGTTTTAAATTAGCGTATTTAGTATTGGTTAAACCAGGAATTAAATAGATTACAAAAGCACCAACTAATACTGCAAAAGATATACGACTAAAACTTAATTTTTTAATAGGACTGTCATGCGGAAACTTGATTTTTCCTAATAAGTATAGTAGTAATCCAATACCTATGATAATCCAAATCCCAATAAAAATCTCACGCTTTAAAAGTCCCCAATGTTTGACTAAATCTGCATTGGATAAAAACTTAAAGGCCATACCCAACTCTAAAAACCCTAACACGACTTTAACTGTATTTAGCCAACCACCAGATTTTGGTAACGAGTTTAACCATTTTGGAAACATGGCAAATAAAGTAAATGGTAAGGCTAATGCTAGTCCAAACCCACTCATACCTGCAGTTAATTGCATCGCTCCACCATCACTAGTTAACGATCCTGCTAATAGCGACCCTAAAATAGGTCCTGTACATGAAAAGGATACTATAGCTAAAGTTAACGCCATAAAAAAGATACCAATGATTCCTCCAACTCTAGAAGAGGTTTCATCCATTTTATTTCCCCAAGAGGATGGTAGTGTGATTTCGTAATATCCAAAAAATGAAAAGGCGAAAAACGCTAAAATCAAAAAGAAAATAATATTTAGCCACACGTTAGTAGAAATGGTATTTAAAATCTCTGGATTTAACGAGTCTAAAAAGTGGAATGGTAAGCTTAATAACACATAAATAATTAGAATAAAAACACCATAGATAATGGCATTTGCCAATCCTTTTTGCGTGTTTTCTGCACTTTTAGTGAAAAATGAAACGGTTAACGGAATCATTGGAAAGACACATGGTGTTAATAAAGCAATTAATCCACCAATAAAACCAAGTATAAAAATACCAAAGTTGGTTTTTTCTTTAACTTCTTCTTTTTTATAATTGTCCCAACCAGTAACACCTAAATTAAGTGCTTTAGATTTTTTTAAATCTTCAGGGTCTATATTTAAAGTTTTAATTAATGTTTCACTACCATCAAGATTGGTAGCAAATTCAAAGGTAGTTGGTGCCAGACATTTTTCGTCATCACAAGCTTGATAGTAGACTTCTGCTTCAATTTTTGTGATAGCAGGATTTAGTACTTTAATTTTCTGAGTAAATACTGCTTTGTCTTCAAAATAGGTGACATCCATTTTAAAAGCATTTTCATATTTAGTCACTGTTTCCGACTCTTGTAATGGACCTAAAATTTGGTAATCGTTATTGTCGTTATCTTTAAAGGTAAACTCTGTAGCAATTGGACCCATTGGGTCTGAATTATCCTGCGAATAAATGTGCCATTTTGGATCTAGCTTTGCAGTGTATTGAATCTGGTAATGAGTGTCATTTAACTGTTTGACTGATGTTGACCATTTTACAGGATCAAAAATAGCAGGAACTTGGTTAGTTGTTAATTGAAAGTTTACAATTTCGCTTTCAAAAATACATTTTGCGTCATCGCAGGCTTGAAAACTAATTTCGGCTTCAATTGCTGTTACTTGTGGGTTTTTAAGCTTTATTTTTTGAGTAAATGTGGCTTCATTATCAAAATACGTTAAGTCCATTTGAAAGACTTTATCAAACTTGGTAATGCTCTTACTCTCATTAGCTTTACCTACTAATTCAAAATTAGTATCTAAAGCTTTTTCATCATAAATAAACTCGGTTGGTATAGCACCACCTTCTGGTAAGGTTTGGGAGTATAGATGCCAATGGTCTTCTATTGCTGCTTTATAGATTAAGTTATATTCTGTGTCGGAAATTTTCTCTACTTCTGTAGTCCATTTTACAGGTTCGATTTGTGCATTAACACTTAAAAAAGCGAAACATCCGAATAGAAAAGCTAGTATTTGCTTCATTTTGTTAGTTTAATTTTTAATATAGATTTGGTAGTATCTGTTACCTTAAATCTGTTGTCTGAACGATAATTTATAACCCAAACCACTTGGTTTTGGCTACATAAAAGCAAGACTTTATTTTTGTCTAGCAAAGATAGTTTTTCATCTTTAAAATACTTGCTTAGTTTCTTTTTTCCTTTCATCCCAAAAGGGTAAAAATAGTCGCCTTCTTCCCAATGCCTTACAACTAAAGGGAATTTTAACAAATCTTTGTCAACATAGATTATGGATTGGTTTGATTTTGAAATGTCTTGAACAGGTTCTACAATTAAAGATCCTAAAGGTGTTTCAACAGAATTATCTTCTAGATTAATTTTAGTTTCAAAAGTTGTTTCTTCAACATTAATTTCACTTAAAATCAGACAATCTCTATCCTTTAATAAGCTATGTGTTGCAGAAGATACTTGCTTTCCGCTTTGCGCTTCTAAAAGATTAACAATGTCTGTCCATTGCGTAAATCCATAATCTTTAAAAATTTCAAACAGATATGCTTTTGGATTATTTAGTTTTTTAAATTCTGAAATCTTATAGCTAACCTGAGAATTATCAATATTTAGTATAGCTCGTTTTAAAACTGCTTGCACACTTTCTTCAACAATATCTGCAGTATCGTTTAAATTACTAACGGTATTTTGAAAATTAGATAATAGTTCTGGATTAACCTCTTTTAAAACCGGAATCACATCATGTCGTAACTTATTACGTAAATACTTGGTTGACGCATTGCTGCTATCTTCTCGCCATTTTAAATCATTTTCTTTAGCGTAATCTTCTATTTGCTGTCTTGTAAACTTTAATATAGGTCTAACAATATTTTCATTAATTTCTGGGATACCTGTTAAACCGTCTAAACCAGTTCCTCTGGTTAGATTAATTAAAAAGGTCTCTAGGTTATCATCTACATGATGTGCAGTTAAAATGTAATCAAATTGTAGTTGCTCTGCAAGATCCTGAAACCAGTTGTAGCGCAACATTCTTGCTGCCATCTGGATAGAAAGTTTGTGTTCTTTAGCATATTCTTCAGTGTCAAAACTTTCAATAAAAACCTCAAGATCAAGTTGTTCTGATAAGTCTAAAACAAAGTTTTCATCTGCATCACTTTCTTCTGCTCTTAAATTAAAATTACAGTGTGCTAATGAGATTTTTAAATTAGATTGCTTACTTAAATGAGTTAACACGACACTATCTAATCCTCCAGATATAGCAATGAGAAGCTTGCGTTTTTGAAGGTAAGGGAAGTTAGATTTTATGTTATTCTGAAAACTTTTTAGCATCTTCAAATGTAACCATTTTCAGCTTAATTTTCCAACACCGTACGCATAGCTTTTGCCTTAACTAAACACTCTTCATATTCCATTAAAGGATCACTTTTTGCAGTAATTGCTCCACCAACCGAGTACGATACATACTTATTAGTTTTATTATATAAAATACTACGTATTACCACATTAAAATCGAAATTACCTTCTGGAGAAATGTATCCTACTGCTCCAGAGTATAATCCACGTTTGGTTTCTTCGAGGTCTTCAATAATTGTCATTGCAGAAATTTTTGGAGCTCCTGTCATACTTCCCATTGGAAACGTAGTTTTTATAATATCAATAGGATTAGTGTCTGCTTCTACTTCTGAGGTTACTGTAGATATCATTTGATGAACTTGATTAAAAGTATAAATCTGACACAACTCCTCTACTTTTACACTTCCTTTTTTAGCTGTAAGTGATAAGTCATTACGAACTAAATCTACAATCATCACATTTTCGCTACGTTCTTTTTGGTCTGCAATTAAATCGTGTTTTAAAATAGAATCCATTATAAAATCCTGATCTCGTTTTGCTGTCCCTTTAATAGGTTGCGAGATTATTTTAGTCCCTTCTTTTTTTATGTAACGTTCAGGAGAAGCTGATAACAAGTACTTATCATTACATTTTAAAAATGTCGCAAAAGGTGGTCTTGAAATGGCATTTAGTTTTTTATAAGTGTCTAAAGGATTAATGGTCGTGTCTTCTGCATAAAACTCTTGACAAAAATTGGCTTCGTAGATATCACCTCTACGAATGTGTTGAAGCATGGTTTCAATTTTATTAAAATACTCGTCTTTATGGATACGAAGATGGATTTTTATGTCATTTGGCAGATTACTTCGTCCTTCGTCCTCGCAATGACATATTGCATTTAAATCAGAATCAAATTCATCATCTACCATCTTTAAATACTGTATAGTAACAGTATCATCTTTAAATAAAAATAGTTTTTTAGGCTGAAAAAAGTACAAATCAGGAAAACCTAAACCATCAAAATTATTAGATTGAAGCTGTTCGACATCATTTTTTAAATCGTAAGACAAATAGCCAAAAATCCAATCGTTAGTTAGGGATTGGTATTCTTTTAGCTGTTCAAACGCGTTATGATAATCAGTTTGAAGTCCAGTAAACGCATCAACCGCTAAAACTGCATCAAAGTTAGAATATTGTTGTTGGTATTGGTTAGAATCTAACCAAACCACATCATCAAACTGTTGGCTCCAAGACAAGATATTTTGCTTGAATTGCTCAGGATTAGTTAGTTTATGTTTTTTAGTTGTTCTCAATGCGAAAAATGAATGGTAAAGTTAAATAGATTTGGCAAAAAATCTACTATTTTAGGTGTGACTTTAAACTTTAAGTATGTATCAACTTTCAAATAATTATTTAAATATTGGTGTACTACCAAAAGGCGCAGAACTTTGTCAAATTAATGCGGTTAACAATAACAACCAATTTATGTGGCATGCAGACCCAAACATTTGGGGAAGTTTTGCACCAAACCTATTCCCTATTATTGGTTGTTTAAAAGAAGATCAATATATGTTTAACAATACAAAATATACGATGCCAAAACATGGTTTTGTTAGACATAATACAGATATCAAGCTGGTTTCTCAAACGGAAAATAGTTTGGTGTTTAGTTTATTATATAATGAGGATTTATTAAAACTATTTCCTTTTAAATTTGAATTCATTATAACTTATACCTTAAAAGACAACACTTTAGAAGTTAACCACACAGTTAAAAATTTAGATAATCAAACTATATATTTTTCGGTTGGTGGACATCCTGCTTTTAAATGTCCCTTGTATAAAGATGAAGATTATACAGACTATAGTCTAGTTTTTGAAACCAATGAGACTGCAGAAACTTACTTATTAAATACCCAAAATGGTTTGTTAACCGACAAAACAAAACCAGTATTTACAACTAAAAATAGTATACAATTAAGACCAGATATATTTAATGAAGATGCACTAATTTTTAAAGATTTAATCTCCAAAAAAGTGGCATTAGTAAGCAAAACACATGGCGAAATTTTAAGCGTATCGCTTAAAGATTTTGATTATTTGGGGATTTGGGCAAAACCAAATGCGCCATACGTTTGTATAGAACCTTGGTTAGGTATAGCAGATCATGAGCAGACCACACAACAACTCACCAAAAAAGAAGGAATTATTACTTTACCAGCAAACAAAACTTTTAGTGCCAGTTACAACATTCAAATACACGAGCGTCATTTAGGGTAAACAAAATAATAGTAGTAGTTTTGTAGCTTAAATTATGACAGATTTTGACCTTTAGAGATTTAAATTTAAACACACCTTTATATAACGCTATAGACGACTTAGGCTTTACTACACCTACGCCTATTCAGGCAGAAGCTTTTAATGTGGTTGCTAGCGGTAAAGATATGGTAGGTATTGCACAAACTGGTACTGGTAAAACCTTTGCCTATATGCTACCTATACTTAAAAATCTTAAATTTTCTAAGCAAGATAATCCTCGTATTTTAATATTAGTACCTACAAGAGAATTAGTCGTTCAAGTGGTTGACGAGATAGAAAAATTAGCCAAATACATAAATGTAAGAGTATTAGGTGTCTATGGAGGAACCAATATCAATACCCAAAAACAAGCAGTTGCACAAGGTCAAGATATTATTGTAGCTACTCCTGGACGTTTATACGATTTGGCTGTTAGTAGAGTACTTCAACTTAAATCCTTACAACGTTTAGTGATTGACGAAGTAGATGTCATGCTAGATTTAGGATTTAGACATCAGTTAATTAATATTTTTGATATTCTTCCAGAACGTCGACAAAACATTATGTTTTCTGCAACTATGACGGAAGATGTGGACCATTTAATTACCGACTTTTTTACAGCTCCAGAAAAGGTATCTATTGCAATTTCGGGTACACCTTTAGAAAATATAGCACAAACCAAATACAGTGTCCCAAATTATTATACAAAACTAAATTTGTTAGTACACCTATTTCAAGATGCTGAAACTTTTAATAAAGTTTTAGTTTTTGTTTCTAACAAACGTATGGCTGACCGTTTATTTGAAGCTTTAGACGAGTTTTTTAAAGAAGAATTATGTGTTATTCACTCCAATAAAACACAGAACTACAGATTACGAAGTATCGAGCAATTTAGAGAAGGTGTTAACCGTATTTTGGTGGCAACAGATGTTATGGCTCGTGGTTTAGATATTGACAATGTATCACACGTAATTAACTTTGACACACCAGATTATCCAGAAAACTATATGCACCGAATTGGTCGAACAGGTCGTGCTGAGCGCGAAGGTCAAGCCATTATTTTTTCTACTGAAAAAGAGCAAGATTCATTAGAGAAAATTGAAACATTGATGCAAATGGAGATTCCAAAATTGGAGATTCCTGAAGGTGTAAAAATCTCAGAAGAGTTAATTGAAGAAGAACGTACAGTAATTAAAGAACGTAACAATCCAACAAAACGCAAAAAAGACGACGATGCTCCTGGTCCTGCATTTCACGAAAAATCTGCCAAGAACAGTAAAGAAAATTTAGGTGGTAGCTATAAATTTAAAATTGCTGCTAAGTATAAAAAGCCTAAGACTAGAGGTGATAAAAATTATAATAAGCGAAATAAAAAGAAGTGATTTTTAGTTTTCAGTTGTCAGTCGCAGTTTGTAGTTGATTACTCATTTTAATTATAAAATTATCATTCCCGAAACTTCAAGACAAGAAAATTGAAAAGAAGTTTAGTATTACCTATTAAGTTTTATTTTTTTGTATTATTTAATTTAGTTTCAATATCGCTTAGATGATGATTTAAAGCATCTACAGAAATTTGTATTTCTTTTATTAAATAAGCTAAAGAAATGATTAGTAAGACTAGTGCTAAACCAAACACCCAAACTGCTATAATTTGCTGTTCTACATAAATTAAAAACATAGTTAAAACGCAAAGCAATAAACTTGTAATACCATAAATCTGCATGGATCTGGTTAAAAATAAGCGCTTTTTTAAGTTAATAATCTGCTCTAATAAGGTATCGTCTTTTTCTTTTAAATAGCGTTCTTTTAAGCTACGTACAACATTTGCATACGCTAAAAACCGATTAGTGTAAGCTAACATGATTAAAGAGATTGCTGAAAATAATAAAGCTGGTGTGGATAAGGTTAATTCATTCATGTGAATCAAATTTAAAAAATAAAAGCGAGCTTAATAGCTCGCTTTTTTATATTATGAAATTCTTTTTTACAAAGACATTAGATTAAACATGCAAAGCACGATATTCCGTTGCTGCTAAAGCTGCTTCTTTTATAGCTTCTGCATATGTTGGATGTGCATGAGACATACGCGAGATATCTTCAGCAGACGCTCTAAATTCCATAGCTGTAACTGCTTCTGCAATTAAATCGGCACAACGTGCACCAATCATGTGTATTCCTAAGACTTCGTCTGTTTTTTTATCGGCAAGGATTTTTACAAATCCATCTAAATCTCCTCCTGCTCTAGCACGACCTAACGCTCTAAATGGGAATTGACCAACTTTATATTCTGCTCCAGCTTCTTTTAATTCTTCCTCTGTTTTACCAACAGCAGCAACTTCTGGCCATGTGTACACGACACCAGGAATTAAGTTATAATCTATATGTGGTTTTTGACCAGCAATTGTTTCGGCTACAAAAACACCTTCTTCTTCAGCTTTATGTGCTAACATCGCGCCTTTTACAACATCACCAATTGCGTAGATGTTAGAAACGTTAGTTTGTAAATGCTCATTAACTTCAACTTGTCCTCTGTCTGTTAATTTTACACCTGCAGCTTCAGCATTTAAACCATCTGTATATGGTTTACGTCCAACTGACACTAAACAATAGTCGCCTTTAAACTCGACAACCTCACCTTTTTTGTTTTCAGCTTTTACAATTACCTCATCACCTTTACGCTCTACAGACTGTACTTTGTGAGACATCATCATTTTAAACTTCGCCTTTTTAAAGACTTTATTTAACTCTTTAGATAATGCTGCGTCCATGGTTGGTAAAATTCTGTCCATGTACTCGATCACAGTAACCTCAGAGCCTAATCGTCTGTATACTTGACCTAGCTCTAAACCTATAACACCTCCACCAATCACTATCATGTGTTTAGGGATTTCTTTAAGTTTTAAGGCTTCAGTAGATGTTATAACACGTTCTTTATCTAATTTAATAAATGGTAAGTTTGATGGTTTACTACCTGTTGCAATAATGATGTTTTTAGCTTCAATATCTCCTGCATCTTTCCCTTCAATCTTAATGTGAGTCGCATCTTTAAAACTACCAACACCTTCAAAAACATCAATATTGTTTTTTTTCATTAAAAAGTCAATGCCACCAGTAGTTTGGTCTACAACAGCTTGCTTACGACCAATCATTTTTTCTAAATTCACTTTAATATCTCCCGGAATTTCAATTCCGTGTTCTTCAAAATGCTTGGTTGCTTCTTCATAATGGTGCGAAGATGCTAATAAGGCTTTACTTGGGATACATCCAACATTTAAACAAGTTCCACCTAGTGTAGAATATTTCTCGATAATTGCAGTTTTCATTCCTAATTGTGCGCAACGTATTGCTGCTACATATCCACCAGGACCTGAACCTATTATTGCTACATCGTATTGACTCATATATAGTTATTTTTTTTCGCTTTCGCGGAAATTGATATTAATAAAATGAGTACAAAAGTACAATTTTGTGTGATTAATTACGCATGAGAATTAACGAATTTTTCAATCTCTTATAAACACTTATACAGGAATTGCAGTTGTATTTTTAACCTCGCTAATCACAAACATACTATGCGTACTACCAATATGGTTAATATTGGTTAATTTTTCTACCATAAACTCTCTAAACGCTTCCATGTCTTTGACCATAACTTTTAGTAGATAATCATAGTCACCACTTATATGATGACACTCTAATACTTCTGTTAGCTTAGCGACTTCTTTTTCAAATTGCACCACATATTCTTGAATGTGTTGTGAGAGTTTAATATGGCAAAAAGCCACAAAACTTTTATCAATTTTTTCCTTTTTAACTAAAGCGACGTATTTATTAATAACACCATTATTTTCAAGTTTTTTTATGCGCTCAAAAACTGCAGTTACAGACAAATTTAGTTTGTTGGATAACTCTTTATTGGTTTGTTTACTGTCGTTTTGCAATAGTTGTAAAAGCTTTCTGTCAGTTGCGTCAAATCTCATTTTGGAAAATTTTTCAGTTAAATTGAAATAATTTCAAATATAATTAATTAAAATCTATTAATTAAACCTATTATAGTTTTATGTTCCTAATATTAGTATATCTATTGATTATTATTCTAATAAAGTTGATATTTGATGTAAACAAAATAATTGATTATGACATTTAAGCCAGCTAATAATATTCAAGATTTACAATATTTTGGAGAATTTGGAGGTGTAAATCCTTCAATATCTGACTCGTCTACCTACACCTTCTTATCAGCAAAAACCATGTTTGACACCTTTGAAGGTAACGCAGATGGATGTTATTTGTACTCTAGACACTCTACACCTTCTAACCTATATTTAGGTGAAGCTTTAGCAGCTATGGAAGGTACAGAAACTGCAAACGTTACAGCATCAGGAATGGGAGCCATTACTCCTGTTTTAATGCAATTATGTGGTGCTGGAGAACACATAGTATCTAGCAGAACTATTTATGGTGGTACCTATGCGTTTTTGAAAAATTTTACACCTAGATTTGGTATAGACACCACTTTTGTAGACATCACTAAATTAGAGCTTGTAGAGGCTGCAATAACTCCAAAAACCAAAGTATTGTACTGCGAGTCTGTTAGTAATCCGTTATTGGAAGTTGCAGATATTGCTGGATTAGCTAAACTAGCCAAAAAGCATCATTTAACATTGGTTGTTGATAATACGTTTTCACCTTTATCCATCTCACCAGCAGAATTAGGTGCAGATGTCGTGATACACAGTTTAACTAAATTTATAAATGGATCTAGTGACACGGTTGGTGGAGTTATTTGTGGTACGCAAGAATTTATAAATGACCTCAGAAACGTTAACGATGGTGCTTGTATGTTACTAGGAAGCACTATGGATAGTTTACGTGCTGCTTCAGTTTTAAAAAACTTAAGAACATTGCATATTAGAATGCAACAACACAGCAAAAACGGACAGTTTTTAGCAGAAAAATTTGAAGCTTTGGGATTAAAAACAGTCTATCCAGGTTTAGCATCGCATACATCTCATAATTTATTTAAAAGCATGATGAATAAGCAATATGGTTTTGGTGGTATGCTAACTATTGACCTTGGGTCTTTAGATAAAGCTAATGCGTTAATGGAATTGATGCAAGAAAAAAACTTGGGTTATTTAGCAGTAAGTTTAGGGTTTTATAAAACCTTATTCTCTGCTCCAGGAAGCTCCACATCTTCAGAAATCCCAGAAGATGAACAAGCAGCAATGGGATTAAGCGATGGATTGATTAGATTTTCTATTGGTTTAGATGCAGATATCGAGCGTACCTACCAAATGATGAAAGCGTGTATGGAAGAACTGAATGTGATTTAGTTTTTTCATTGTCAATAAAATACAAAGTCCAGCTAATACTGGGCTTTTTTATTCGCCTTTAATTCTGTTAAAAAACAAACTCCAAGATGTTTCATCTGGAAAATCTGGTGCAAAAGGTTTGATATTCCATCGTGGACCATCCATATACAATTGAAACTTAAACACAGACGTCTTTGCATCATTTGGATCTAAAAAAGGATAACGTAAATCTGTATATTCAATGTCATCAGTGTTTTCGATAGGTTTTAAGTTAAAATAATCATTACTAAACCATCGCAATAGTCTAATATCTCTGTTTTCAATATTTATTAGGTCATGCTGTTTTTCTATGACATTCCAATTAGAAAACTCTGGATTTGTATCTAAAATCGAATAAAATCCAGCATAATACGCGTCTTCCCCTTCTGCAATTCCGTACCACAATACATTATTAAAAATCGTTGGTTGCGACTGAAACCGAGTATAGTTAAATCCCTTTTCAGCTATCGATTGCTTAAAAATGGTATTAACATACAGTTTATTAATACAGGTTAATAACAAATACAAGCTACTTATGTAAATGCCGATTTTGGTCCATGTGAGGCGTTTGGGATTCTGCCTTTTAAAAAACATAACCACAATTAAACAAATCAAAAATGGTAATGTGTATAAAGGATCTACTACAGATATGGTATTAAAACCGACACGATAATCACTAAAAGGTGTGAATAATTGTGTCCCATAAGGTGTAAAACTATCTAAAATAGGATGTGTGAAAATGGATAGAAAAAACAGCAGCATCCAATCTTTTGGAGTGGTTGTAAATTCTCGTTTTCCACGATTATACAACCAGTGGACAACGTAACCTATTAGAGGCGCGACTACAATCGCAAATACAAACGAATGCATAAACCCTCTGTGGAAAGCATTGATATCAATTTCGTTATTAAAAATTAGACGTCCAATAAAGACATCTAAGTCTGGAATGGTACCTCCAATTGCTCCAAAAAGCAAGGCTTTATTACCAATTTTTTTGCCAAGTACAACTTCTCCGCAAGCTGCTCCTAAAACGATTTGAGTTAATGAATCCATATAAAACGCTAAAGTACAGTAATGAAATCAATTTGCATAACATCTAGTAAAATCGTAACATTACATCTCTTAAAAAACTAACTTAGATGCAAGACGATAATCTTTCCGAATTTAAAGCAAAAGACCAAAACATAGTTGAAAACAAAGCACTAAACATTTGGGAAGCCTTAATTCCTGTTATCTGTTTAATGGGTTTATTAGCTTATAACATCTTTTTTGTTGAAGGACAGGAGTGGTTAGGAGGTTACACCAATCAGATTATTTTATTAATGGGAGGAGCTATTGCAGCAGGTGTTGGATTTTTTAATAAAGTGTCCTTATCAGTAATGATTAAGGAGATTTGGGAAAATCTAAGAAGCGTCTTTGTCCCTATTGTGATATTATTTTTAGTGGGTGCATTAGCTGGAACTTGGTTGGTAAGCGGTATTATTCCTGCAATGGTTTATTATGGGTTACAAGTTTTAAGTCCAGAGATATTTTTACCAGCTTCAGTTATTATTGCTGCTATTATTTCTATAGCTACAGGAAGTAGTTGGACTACATCTGCTACGGTTGGTATCGCATTAATTGGTATTGGTAGTGCATTAGGCATCAATCCAGGAATGATTGCTGGTGCTGTAATCTCTGGTGCTTATTTTGGAGATAAAATGTCGCCTTTAAGTGATACTACAAACTTGGCTCCTGCTATGGCTGGAACAGATTTATTTACGCATATTCGTTATATGACCTTTACTACTGTACCTACAATAATTATTACACTAATTGTTTTTACTATTATAAGTATGAATATTGATACTACAGGTAGTGCAGACATTAGCGGATTGTTAGCCAGTATAAAAAATACCTTTAATATTACTCCGTTGTTGTTTATTGTTCCAGGAGTAGTTATTGGATTAATTCTTTTAAAAACAAAACCATTACTAGCTTTATTAACTGGAGTGGTATTAGCAGCGATTTTTGCCTTTATTTTTCAACCAGAGGTTTTAGAAAGTTTAAACGCATCAAAATTTGGAGCTGTAACAAATGCTGTTTTAACAGATACCAACATAGCTACCGATAATGAGAAACTAAACAAATTATTCAGTTCTGGAGGTATGAACGGAATGCTTTGGACCATTTATTTAATTTGTTGTGCTATGGTCTTTGGCGGTATTATGGATGCAATTGGTGCCTTATCCAGAATTACAAATGCTTTACTATCTGTTGCAACCACTGTTTTTGGTTTATTTGCAAGTACAGTTATAAGCTGTTTGGGCTTAAACGCTATAGCGTCAGACCAATACTTAGCATTGGTTATTCCTGGGAAGATGTTTAAAAAAGCGTATGAAGATAAAGGTTTAGCACCAGAAAACTTAAGTCGTACGTTAGAGGACTCTGGTACTGTAACCTCTGTTTTAATTCCTTGGAACACTTGTGGTGCTTACCAAAGTGGTGTTTTAGGTGTTGGTGTTGCCGAGTATTTTGTCTATGCCATTTTTAATTGGCTAAGTCCATTTACTACCTTGTTATTTGCAGCTTTAAATATTAAAATCAGACAGATTACTTCAAAATAATAGGTAACGCACTCATTGTCAATAGCTATCATTTTTATTGATTTTACGATAAAGATTTCACATTTTTTTAATGTTCAAAATCGGGATACTACACTATCTTTGTGCCTTGAAAAAATAAATCTTTAATTATAAAATTTACAATACAATGACATTAGTAGGAAAAAAATTCCCTAACCTAAACGTTACTGCAACTGACAAAACTGGTCAAAATCAAACGATTAACATTTTAGAAGAAGCACAAAAAAACAATAAAAAAGTGATCTTATTCTGGTACCCAAAAGACTTTACTTTTGTTTGCCCAACAGAATTATATGCTTTTGAAGCTGCTGTAGCAGCATTTGAAAAACGTAATACTATTGTTATTGGTGCGTCTTGTGATACGCCAGAGGTACACTTTGCATGGTTAAACACACCAAAAAACCAAGGAGGCATCCAAGGTGTTAGCTACAAATTAATTGCAGATAGTAACCGTAATTTAGCCTCTACATTAGGTATTTTAGATATTACTAATGAGACTTACAACGAAGAAACTGGTGTAGTAACCGTTGAAGGTGATAACGTAACCTACAGAGCGACCTATTTAATTGACGAAGAAGGCACTGTATTTCATGAAGGCGTAAACCATATGCCTGTTGGAAGAAACGTCTCAGAATTTTTACGTTTAATAGATGCTTATGCACACGTACAAGAAAACGGAGAGGTATGTCCTGCAAACTGGCAAGAAGGTGATACAGCCATGACAGCAAACAGAGATGGTGTTGCCGAGTATTTAGCTGCACACGTTAACTAATACACACACTGTTAATAACTATAAAAACCACTTTGCGACAGCAAGGTGGTTTTTTTGTTTGAAAATTTTATCTTTACGTGATAAGGACAACTAAAAAGATTTTTATCTCGATTTATTTATGGGATATAGATAGTAAAAGTTGTTATGTAACTAGTTGGCAACAATATGAAAAATGAACATTGACGAGAAAACTATAATCAAATATTTTGATATTATAATCAAAGAGCTTGATGATGTATCTTTTTTCAGTGTAAACAACATTCTTATTGACAATAAGCATCTTAAAATCGACACTAAAGAGGAAAGAGAATACCTTTTTGAATTAACCAACAAAATTAAAACCTTAGGAATTTCAAGAGGCTATTTCCAAAAAAATGGTGAAAACGGATGGCTGGAATTGACTGTAAAAGGTATAGAATTAAAAGACTCTAAAAAAGGATTTCTCAAATTTATAAAAGATTCAAAAACTAAATCGGAATCAACATTCGATAAAATTATTTTCTATTTTAAAAACAACAGAATAATAGCCGTACTTCTTTTTGTTGTTTTCGTGATATTTATTGGATCTAAAGCCTTCAATGAATTTTCAAAAGCAAAAGAAAACATAGAGAAAATAAATGGTTCTTCTGACAAATCTAGCGTTGAAAGTGATTATAAAAACGAGACTATAAAAGATACTGTAGAATTATTGAGTCCAAAGATTGTTGATAGCTTAGAATTACCATATTTAAAAAACACACCAATTTTAGATAAAGGTATATTTTTTAGTTATTCCTATAATAATTTACTAATTGGCGGTGCAAATATTGACTCTATTAAAATTAATGCTAGAACATATGACGGACAAAAATTGAAGTTTAGAAAGTACGATGAGAAATTAGAATTTGATATAACGGAACAGCCATACATAGAATTGGAATATAAAGAAACTATTTATTCTTTTGAAATAATCGGAAAACATTACTCTTTTGATTGTATTATAACAAAAGATATAGTCCCTACACTGAACCTAATTGAAGTTAATTAATTGTGTATCTGATTTATTAAAAATACTGTTGACAACAATGTATATAATTCATGCTTTACTTCTACTTCAATTTAAAATCTTATATTTAAACAACTGATTTGCTACATCTGAAAATCCTACGGATTCTCAGCCGCACAAATCATACACAATCACGTTGGCAGTCATTTAAAACCAATCTAAAGAACAAAAAACAGATATGAACGATTTATTTATTTCGATCGAATACAACAATCGAGAATTTGATGGAATTGAGGATTTTAAATCAAGTTTATCTGAAAACTACCATCATCAAATTAGACCTAAATGGATTCCTGCTTGTTCTGAAGGTGCAGAATTTTGGATAACCGTTTTTGTGAATACAGGAATTGCGGACTTTATTAAAGGCGCTATTGCTGGTGGATTAGTTTGGGATTTAATAAAATTTGGAGGAAAAAAATATGTTTTTACACCACTTTATAAAGCTTTAGAAAAACTGAATAAAGACAATTCAAAAAATTGGGGCGGACTGAAAGTGTTGAAATATAAACTTCAATTTGATGATTGTGTAATACAAATTGGAGGAGTCAATAAAAACTTCACATCCATTTTCTCTACTGTATTCAATGAAATAGCGAAGAGAAAACCTGAATTTGAAAATGAAATCGGACAGGAAGTAATTAAAATCGAATTGCCAATAGAATTTATGGAACATTTTGAAAATGTGAACGAACAATTTTCGCTTGATATTTATAACGAAGACTATTCTATAAAAGCTTTCAAAAATTTATGGAGAGTAACTTTTTCAACTGAATTTCCGATTATGATTTACAGCTTTACCGAAAAGAAATTATTTGAACCAAAAGAAATGTCAGACAAATTAAAAACGCCTACCAATAATGTATAACCGAAATGAATAAAAGAAATATTTTTGATGCTATTGAAAAATCTAGCAATAAAATTTTTGGCGGAAAAGACGGTCTTATAAAAAGAATAAAGTCAGCTAAAAATTATGTAGCTAATGATAATTTTACCGAATGGGCATTTTCGAAATTAGTGGCAACTGAAAATTTTAATATTAATTCTGGCTCATCATCTAAACCCTTTTTCTACACTCATAACTTTGTAAACGTTTTAGAGATTAATGACAAAAAATTTAAGAATGAAGTTATCGAAAAATTTTTAAAATGGTCTGACAAAGTTGAATATATTGATATTAGAAAAAAATTTGATACTGACCAAAAAGACAAAAAACGATTTGAACTTTTAGTACATACAGATTTGGTTCCAGAAAAAATCAAAAAGAAACAAAATTTTTCAGCTAATAATCAAAATGAATTCTTGGAAGGTTTTAAAAGAGAAATCAAAACTGAGAATAGTTATCGAAGTCAAAAATTAGTCAAGTTGGCAAAAGAAAAATACGGAACCGAATGTATAGTTTGTGGATTTAGTTTCGAACATAAATATGGTCAACACGGAAAGGATTTTATAGAAATACATCATTTATTACCAATAGAAAACGGTATACGAAAATCGACAATCGAAGATGTAGCACCAGTTTGTTCAAATTGTCATCGAATGTTACATAAAGGAAAAATAATGCTTTCAATTGAATACCTGAAAGAAATTATAGAACGAGAAAA
The DNA here is from genome assembly GCF_029760915.1 of Olleya sp. YS. NCBI lineage: Bacteria > Pseudomonadati > Bacteroidota > Flavobacteriia > Flavobacteriales > Flavobacteriaceae > Olleya > Olleya sp. YS. Next base: position 2,876,020 of record NZ_CP121685.1, read on the forward strand.
AGCCAGCAGGCAACACCGTATTTAATTTATTGTCATTTCTATACTACTACTAAAATCCTTACGGATTTTCTATTTGGTTTTTATTTGTTAAGTTAGTTGATTAATCACGCTACAAAACATATACAAACAAATTGCTGAATTAAAGTCTAACAATTTTTTTATAAATTTAAACTGAATTTAAAACGAATAAATTATGATAGAAATCGGGCAAGGAGGAGCTGGGAGAGTTTTTAGAATTAATGAAACAACTGTGGAAAAAACAGTAAAATTAACTAAAACACCCACTATTGAAACAAAAGAATTTATAAAAAATAATATCATTAATATTTTCAACAACTCAATTTATAATGTTAAATCCATTCGATTTTTTGAAAAAAACGCAATAATTAGTTGGGATTATATTTCAGGAATAACTCTTGAGAGTTATATTAATCAAGGGTTTAAATTAAATACTTACCAAATAGATTCAATATATAAAGCTCTTGAACATCTAACTTCAATAAACGTAAATCACGGAGATATTTCGGCTTCGAATATTTTGATTACAGATAAAAAAGAAATTAAATTAATTGATTTTAGATTATTAGACTCTAACAACGAAGACATAACATCATATACAAATATTGATGTTAATACAATCACCAGAGCTAATATTACCCGTAGAAATGTTACGCGTAGGAATATTACTCGAGGTGTAAAAGCAGAAAGTTTTATTACAAGAAGGAATATAACTCGTGGACAAGTTACTAGAGCCAATTTTAGTTTCATCAACATTAATGATTTAAATTCTTTTGAGAATTTAAAAATTAAACTTGCCATTTAAAAATTATGAGTGATTCTAATGAAGAAAGTATACATATTTCTAAAGATGGAGTTAAACTTTCTTATTACAGATATGTGTCAGAAAGTACTCCTGGTTTTCTTTTTGTTTTAATCTCAATTGTATATTTGAAATTAGCTCAATTTGGAATAGTCTCTTCTGAATTAACAAACATCTTTCTTAAAATAAAATTAAGTGAAGATTTTAAAATCGTGTTAATCTTTATTTTATTTATAATAGCAATGCCAATTGGTGGACTTATATCAGCAATTAGTTATTATTTTTTCGGCTGGATTGAAGTTTTACTTCTTAAAATTATCGTTAGGTTTAATTTGTTTTTGACAATACTGCCTAAACGAGCATATGATTACAATAAAATAAAAAACAATTATGATTTAAATTCAAATAATTTTCTAAATAAAGGCTATAAAATCCAAAGAAAGAATGAGGTTTTAAACAATAAAATAAGTAAAATTGGAATAAAAGCCAATAGAACTTTTGCTAGGAATCTGATTTTTGTTTTTGTATACTTTTTTCTTTTACTATCAATTAACCTTTCAGGACTTAATTTACTATTATCTAGTATCCTAATTTTATTAATAGTTGTTTTTTTAGGCTTAATATGTGCATTAGAATTATTTGTAAGCCATCTGAATATTTTTTTAGCCGATTATAATTCTAATAAATAAATACTACACACAAAATCCACATACTACAAATTAAAAAGAGACCCTACTTAAAAATAGGGTCTCTTTAGTTATATTATAATGTATTATCTACTTTAAATCAAAGCGGTCTGCATTCATCACTTTGGTCCATGCAGCCACAAAGTCTTTTACAAACTTGTCGTTACCATCATTGGCACCATAGACTTCTGCTATTGCTCTAAGCTCTGTATTAGATCCAAAAATTAAGTCTGCTCGTGTTCCAGAAAACTTCATAGCATTTGTTCTACGATCGCGACCAATAAATTCTTTTTCTTCTGGTGTTACAGCTTTCCAAGTAATTGCAAAATCTAACAAATTGGTAAAGAAATCGTTAGTTAAATGCTCAACATTATCTGTAAATACACCATGTTTAGACCCATCATAATTTGCACCTAACACTCTAAGTCCACCTACTAAAACTGTCATTTCTGGAATGGATAATCCCATTAAATTGGCTCTATCGACTAGTAAATCTTCAGCTTTAACGTTTAGATTAGATTTAATATAGTTTCTAAACCCATCTGCTAACGGTTCTAAGTATCCAAACGATTCTAAATCGGTTTGTTCTTGTGTGGCATCACCACGACCTTGAGCAAACGGTACAGAAATGTTGTGACCTGCATTTTTAGCTGCTTCTTCGATTCCTGCATTTCCTCCTAAAACAATTAAATCTGCAATAGAGACATCTCCACTAAAATCGTTTTGTATAGCTTCGTAAGTCTTTAACACTTTATCTAATTCTGCTGGATTGTTCACTTCCCAACTACGTTGTGGCTCTAAACGTAAACGTGCTCCATTAGCACCACCACGTTTATCAGAGTTTCTAAACGTAGAGGCAGATGCCCAAGCAGTAGTCACTAATTGAGAGATGCTTAACCCTGAAGCTAAAATCATTTTTTTAAGCAACGTAATATCTGCATCACTTAAGGTATAATCTACCGTTGGAATTGGGTCTTGCCATAATAATTCTTCTTTTGGAACTTCTGGACCTAAATATCTGTGTATTGGTCCCATATCACGATGCGTTAATTTGTACCACGCTCTAGCAAATGCATCTTCAAATGCTTTATGGTCTTTATGGAATCGCTCTGAAATCTCTCTATAGGTTGGATCCATTTTTAAAGCCATATCTGCAGTAGACATCATTAGCGCTTGCATACCCTTTCCTCCTGCTGCAGGAGCTTGAGGCGCATTTGAAGCTGCTGTTGGTGTCCATTGGTGTGCACCAGCTGGACTTTTAGTTAATTCCCATTCGTTATTTAATAACACATCAAAATACTCGTTATCCCAACGTGTTGGATGTGGTGTCCATGCACCTTCCAATCCACTAGTAATGGTATCATCTAACACACCAGAGTTAAAGTTGTTTCTCCAACCTGTGCTCATTTCTTCCATAGTAGCACCATGTGGTTCTGGACCAACATGCTTATCTGGATCTGCAGCACCATGTGCTTTACCAAAAGTATGTCCACCAGCCACTAAGGCTACCGTTTCTTCATCGTTCATAGCCATACGACCAAAGGTAATTTTTATATCGTGAGCCGATTTTAATGGGTCTGGTTCTCCGTTTGGACCTTCTGGATTCACATAGATTAATCCCATGTGTACAGCACCTAAATGACCTTCTAAATCGCCATCACTAGTATCATAACGCTCGTCATTATCTAACCAACCTGTTTCACTTCCCCAATATATATCTTGTTCTGGTTCCCAGGTATCTTCACGTCCTCCTGCAAAACCAAAGGTTTTAAAGCCCATAGACTCTAATGCACAGTTACCTGCTAAAATCATTAAATCTGCCCAAGAGACTTTTTTTCCGTATTTCTTTTTTATAGGCCATAACAGTAAACGTGCTTTATCTAAATTACCATTATCTGGCCAACTGTTAAGTGGTGCAAAACGTTGCGATCCAGAACATGCTCCACCACGACCATCACCTACTCTGTACGTTCCTGCACTATGCCAAGCCATTCTAATCATAAATGGTCCATAATGTCCATAATCTGCTGGCCACCAGTCTTGAGAATCTGTCATCAAGTCAATAACATCTTGTTTTAATTCTGCATAGTTTACACTTTCAAATGCTTTTGCATAATCAAAGTCTTTATCCATAGGATTGGAACTGGTTCCATTTTGACGTAAAATATTTAGCTTTAATTCGTTTGGCCACCAATCGCGATTGTTAGTTCCACCACCAGCAGTCCATTTTTGGTCACCACTTAAAAATGGGCACTTTGCTGCACTAGAATCATTGATATCCCAAACGTTTCCGTTATCTGAATGATTTTTATTTTCCATATATTGTTGATTTTAGATTAATTGTTTCTAAAATTAATCAATTATTGCATTCCATTTACATTCAAAAATTGATTGTCATTATAAATTGATAGTTTTTAGTTATGTAAAAATTACTTTTTCATCATTTTATGCTATTCTAACAATAAAAATTATAGAAATCTTAAGTTTTATTCTTTTTATAATGTCTATTTTTATGTTTCAATTTAAAAACTAAAATAATGGCTAAAATAACATTAGGTGGTACTCCAGTCGAAACGTGTGGAACACTTCCAAAAATAGGCACTAAAGCGCCAAATTTCACTTTAACAGTCAGTGATTTATCCACTCAAAAATTATCAGATTTTGAAGGACATAAAGTGGTGTTAAACATCTTCCCAAGTGTGGATACTGGTGTTTGTGCTGCATCAATAAGAGCCTACAATAAAGAAGCTGCAGAAATGAAAAACACTAAAGTATTATGTATTTCTAGAGATTTACCATTTGCACAAGCACGTTTTTGTGGTGCAGAAGGTATTGAGAATGTCATGATGCTTTCCGATTTTAAAACTGGTCAATTTGGTAAGGATTATGGTTTAGAATTTTCAACTGGTGCTTTTGAAGGATTACACTCTAGAGTAGTGATTGTGTTAGATGAAAATGGTATTGTAAAATACACAGAGCAAGTACCAGAAATTGGCGAAGAGCCTAATTATAAAGCATCGCTTTATGCCTTATTAGATGAATAAAAAAGACTCTTTTTTGGTTAACCGTTTAAAAAGTGTTGGGTATGCCTTTAAAGGTATGCTTATACTTTTAAGGACGGAAGCCAGTATAAAAATTCAATTTGTCATTGCAATTATTGTTACCATTTTAGGATTCTATTTACAGATTTCTACCACAGAATGGATTTTACAGTGTTTTGCAATTGGATTAGTTATGAGTATAGAAGGCGTTAATACTGCTATTGAAGCTATTGCAGATTTTGTGCATCCAGAATATCATGAAAAAATTGGATTTATCAAGGATGTGGCTGCAGGAGCAGTATTTATTGCCTCAATAGCTGCTTCAATTATTGGATTAATTATTTATCTTCCTAAGCTATTTTAAACAATTATCCATTAGGATAAACGTTAAGTATTTGTATTTTTACGCAAACTAAAAACCAGTAATGGCGAAAGCAAAAAAACAAACTAAAACTAAAAAGACAATTAGCCTCAAAACACCTAATTTAAAACTGAATAGTCAGCAAAAATTAGTACTTGGAAGCTTTTTAATTATTTTAGGCGTCCTGTTTTTTATTGCTTTTTTATCGTTTTTATTTACTGGACAAGCCGATCAAAGCACACTCACAGAATTTACCTCAAGAGACGTCGATACTAAAAACTGGTTGAGCAAATTAGGTGCTTGGATTAGCGACCTGTTTATCCAACGTGGTTTTGGAATTGCCTCATTTATATTTTCTGGATTAATCTTTTTATCTGGAATTTATGTGTTAATGGACTTAAACAAAGTAAAACTCCGTAAACATTGGTTTTGGGGAATTTTAGTTGTGATATGGTTATCCGTATTTTTTGGTTTTTTCACCCATAAAAACGATAGCTTAAGTGGTGTTATTGGCTTTGAAATGAATAGCTTTTTTCAAGATTATATCGGAAAAATTGGAACTGTATTCTTACTGGCATTTGCCTTTATTAGCTATTTGGCAATTCGATTTAAATTTACACCTCAACGTATTGCTTCATTATTTAAAAGAGCTAAGAAAGAAATTAAGGATGATTTTAATGATGAGTTTGTCCCAATAGACAACACACATTCTGAAGAAGCTGAAGCTATAAAATCTGCTTTTGAAGTCGATAAAGACATACAACCAACCATTTCTAACCATTCTAAATTAGATACGTCTACCGAATTGAATATTGAGGTTGAAGAGCCTAAAATTAAAGCTGAAATAGTTACTCCTAAAATAGAAATTGAAGAACCTAAAGTAGAAATTGAAGTAGAAGCTTTAAAAGAGGAACTCTCTGAAACAGACAATTTAGCTAACAAATTAGTGGAAGATTTTGGGCAATTTGATCCTACTTTAGAATTGGGGAATTACAAATTTCCGCCTTTAGATTTATTGAAAAAGTATGATAATGAAGGAGTTACCATTAATCAAGAAGAGCTTGAAGAAAACAAGAATAAAATTGTAGAAACCTTAAATAACTACAAAATTGGTATTGCTAGTATTAAAGCAACCATTGGACCTACTGTTACATTATATGAAATAGTGCCAGAAGCTGGAATCCGTATTTCTAAAATTAAAAATTTAGAAGATGATATAGCGTTGTCTTTATCTGCTTTAGGTATTAGGATTATTGCACCAATTCCTGGAAAAGGAACTATTGGTATTGAAGTCCCAAATAAAAATGCGACCATCGTATCTATGCGTTCTGTTATTGCGTCACAAAAATTTCAGAAAACCGAAATGCATTTACCAATTGCAATTGGTAAAACCATTAGTAATGAGACTTTAGTTATTGATTTAGCTAAAATGCCTCACTTATTAATGGCTGGTGCTACTGGACAGGGTAAATCTGTAGGATTGAATGCTGTATTGACATCACTATTATATAAGAAGCATCCAGCTGAAGTTAAGTTTGTTTTGGTAGATCCTAAAAAGGTAGAATTAACGTTATTTAATAAAATAGAAAGACACTATTTAGCCAAATTACCAGACGAAGCGGAAGCAATTATAACAGATAATACCAAGGTTATCCACACATTAAATTCGTTGTGTATCGAGATGGACAACCGTTACGAAATGCTTAAAAACGCCTTGTGTAGAAATATTGTTGAGTATAACAAAAAGTTTAAAAACCGTAAGTTAAATCCAAACGAAGGTCATGCGTATCTGCCTTACATTGTTTTGGTAGTGGATGAGTTTGCCGATTTAATCATGACCGCAGGAAAAGAAGTTGAAACACCTGTTGCACGATTAGCACAATTAGCACGTGCTATTGGTATCCATTTAATTATAGCGACGCAACGACCATCTGTAAATGTTATTACTGGTATTATTAAAGCTAACTTCCCAGCACGTATTGCTTTTAGAGTGTCTAGTAAAATAGACTCGCGTACTATTTTAGATGCTGGTGGAGCCGACCAGCTAATAGGTCGAGGAGACATGTTATACACGCAAGGAAATGATATGACACGTATCCAATGTGCATTTGTAGACACACCAGAAGTAGAAAAAATAGTAGACTTTATTGGTGCGCAAAAAGCCTATCCAGACGCTTATTTACTACCAGAGTATGTTGGAGAAGAGAATGGCACAAGTCTTGATATAGATATATCAGACAGAGATGCTCTGTTTAAAGACGCAGCCGAAATTATAGTAACAGCACAACAAGGATCGGCTTCTTTATTACAACGTAAATTAAAATTAGGTTACAATCGTGCAGGTCGAATTATAGACCAATTAGAAGCAGCAGGAATTGTAGGTGGTTTTGAGGGTAGTAAAGCAAGACAAGTGTTAGTACCAGATTTGGTAGCTCTTGAAGAACTATTAGAAAACGAAAGACAATAAATTAAATTTAAAATGAAAAAATTACTTGTATTATTTTTATTAGCAACCACTTCTATTTTTGCTCAAGATAAAGAAGCAAAACAACTATTAGATGACGTGTCTGCAAAAGCTAAAAGCTATAATAATATCTCTATTGATTTTAAATATGTTTTAGAAAATACTGAAGAAAACATCAAACAAGAAACCAAAGGTGATGTTGTTATGGAAGGGGAAAAATACCGCTTAAACATTTTAGGTATTACCCGAATCTACGATGGTAAAAATGTGTATAGCATTAGCCCAGAAGACGAAGAAGTAACCGTATCTAAAGGAAGTGACGAGGACGAAAACACCATTACACCTAGTAAAATGTTATCGTTTTATCAAGAAGGATTTACTTATAAAATGGATATAGTTCAGGATGTAAGTGGTAGAAAAATTCAGTATGTAAAATTAACTCCTATAGACTCAAACTCTCAAATTAAGTATGTTTTATTAGGTATTGATATTAAAACAAAGCACATCTACAGATTAATTGAAACCGGTAAAAGTGGTACCAAAACAACTTTAACTGTTAATTCTTTTAAAACTAATGAGCCTTTATCAAAATCCTTATTTACCTTTGACGAGAATAAATACAAAGATTATTACATCAATAAACTGGATTAATTCTAAGTGAAAATATTAGATAGGTACATATTAACTACATATCTTAAAACTTTTATCAGCGTGTTTGTTATACTCATGCTGATTTTTGTTTTACAAGCTATATGGTTATACATTAAAGAACTAGCAGGTAAAGATCTTGACTTAGTGACTGTACTTAAGTTTTTAATGTACATTACACCTACTCTAATCCCATTAATTTTACCCCTTACTATCCTATTAGCCTCCATTATGGTTTTTGGGAATTTTGCTGAAAACTACGAGTTTGCAGCAATGAAATCCACAGGGATTTCCTTGCAACGTGCGATGTCTGGCTTAGGCATTTTTATTGTTGGATTATCTATTCTAACGTTCTTTTTTAGTAATAACGTCATCCCTTGGGCAGAATATAATAGCTATAATTTAAGAAAAAATATTGCTAAAGTAAAACCTGCTATGGCTATAGCAGAAGGTCAATTTAATGATATAGGCGAAACTTTTAATATTAAAGTTGAAGAAAAAAGTGGTGAAAATGGTAAGCTGCTAAAAGGTGTGACAATTCATAAAAAAAACAATAATCGATTTTCTGGTAATAACGTTACCATTATTGCAAAACGAGGTGAATTGGCAAGTAAGGAAGACTCCAACGTTTTAAAATTAATTTTATATGATGGCTACTATTATGACGACACACCTCCAAAAAAAATGTCAGATCGTAATAAAAATCCATTTGTTAAAAGCGAGTTTAAAAAACATGTCATGAATATTGATTTGTCCGAGTTAAATAATATTGATTTAGACGAAAAAAATATTGATAATAAATACACCATGCTTAATGTAGCAGAGTTAAACTATACTATAGATTCACTTAAAACCCAAAGGGACAATGTGGTTAAAGAGTTTTCTAAATCTTTATATAGTCGTACTAATTTAGAAACTTTAAACTTAACCATAAAACCTAAAAAAGACTCTGTCTACAATGGAGAAATATTAGACATCTTTGAAAACAAACGTAAAATTCAAGTATTGGATTATGCTGTAAATAGCATTTCTAGTACACAACAAATTATTAAATCTAAAGCTGCAAACCTAAAAGCAAGTAGTTCATGGATTTTTAAACATGGTATCCAGTTACACAAAAAATTTGCTTTAGCGGTTGCTTGTATTATCTTGTTTTTTGTTGGTGCACCATTAGGAGCTTTAATAAGAAAAGGTGGTTTAGGTTTACCAATGGTTATTGCAATTGTATTGTTTTTAACCTATCACTTTATTGGTCTTTTTGCAGAAAATAGTGCTAAAAACGGAAATCTACATCCTGCGCTATCGGCTTGGTTTTCTACTTTAATTATGTTACCATTAAGTATATTTTTAACCAAACGTGCCACACAAGATCGAGGGTTATTTGAATTTGATCACATTACAGTACCCATTAAAAATTGGTACAATAAAAAATTTGGATCTTCAACTAAGATTATTGATACTGAAGCGCAACTTCCAGCTTCAGTACAACTATCAGAATCTGTAAAGCAAAGTTATACTATGCTGTCTAAAATCAATATGGTTAGTTTTAGCATAGCATTAGTATTATTCATTTTGTATTTTGTATTTAAGAATAACAAACTACCACAAGTAGCATTAGCTGGGATACAAATTAGTGCTGTATCATATATCGTTTTTCTTTATAATTACGTAAAATCATATATAGTTTTCACTAAAAATATTGCTAAAGAAAACATCTTGTTTACTGTAATTGGTTTGATATTATATCCTATTACTCATTTTTTAAGAGGCCAAAAAATCAAGTCTTAGTTTTCTGCTACTAATAAAATGCAATATCTTTGCATAACAATATCTTACTATGATTACTACAAAAACAGCGCGACAAACTACATTTAAGTTAAATACCATAGAAGAAGCTATCCAAGATATTAAAGCTGGAAAGGTAATTATTGTGGTTGATGATGAAGACAGAGAAAATGAAGGTGATTTTCTAGCTGCAGCAGAATTAGTGACACCAGAAATGATAAACTTTATGGCAACTCATGGTCGTGGTTTAATTTGTACACCACTAACAGAACAAAGATGTGAGGAGCTAGATTTGCATATGATGGTGACCAATAACACAGACCATATGGAAACTGCCTTTACAGTATCTGTAGATTTAAAAGGTCATGGTGTAACTACTGGTATATCTGCAGCAGATAGAGCAAAAACAGTACAAGCATTAATACAACCAGACACTAGACCTTTTGATTTGGCTAGACCCGGACATATCTTTCCTTTAGTTGCAAAAGAAGGTGGCGTGTTAAGACGTACTGGTCATACAGAAGCTGCTATAGATTTTGCTAGATTAGCTGGTTTACAGCCTGCTGGTGTCATTGTAGAAATTATGAACGAGGATGGAACTATGGCGCGTTTACCTCAGCTCATAGAAGTCGCAAAAAAGTTTGATTTAAAGCTTGTTTCTATTGAAGATTTGGTAGCCTATAGAATGGATCACGATTCATTAATAGTTAAAAAAGAAGATTTTGATATTGGAACTAGATTTGGAAGTTTTAGATTAAGAGCATATCAGCAAACCACTAATAATCAGGTGCATATAGCTTTAACTAAAGGCGATTGGACTAGTAACGATACAGTTTTAACACGAGTAAATTCTACTTTAGTAAATAACGACATATTAGGTACACTAACTAACAATGCAGACAAGAAATTGGATGATATGTTTAAGGTTATAAACGAAGAAGGTAAAGGTGCTATCTTGTTTATTAACCAACAAGCTGCATCAATGAATTTGTTACAACGCTTATCTGTACTTAAAAAAGAACAAAAACCAAATACCATAGTAAAAGCTCCAGCAATTGCAATGGATAGTAAAGATTTTGGTATTGGTGCGCAAATCTTACACGATTTAAATATTCATAAATTAAAACTAATCTCAAACTCGCAACAAACTAAACGCGTTGGAATGATTGGATATGGATTAGAAATAGTAGACTACGTAAACTACTAATTTTTATAAAGTTTACACTAAATAAAAAAGCTCCAATTTTAAATAATTGGAGCTTTTTTTAATTGTTAATAGTTAATTATTTATAACCTATAAACGCTTCCTGTGCATCTAATACATTTTGCACATAACCTTTAAACCCTGCATAATCAGAAGCTTTAATTCGGTTAATAGATGGTGTGGATTTTATAACTACTTGTAATTGGTTGTCTTTAACTTTAGTATAAGTAATACTGTAAGAGTGACCTTTAAAAGTAAGACTAACATTTTCAGGGATTTCTGTAAATTGTTGTCCTTCTTCTATGTTAATGGTGTAATCTACTTCATATACGTCCATGTTTTCATATAACATATAATCTATTTCATGCTCTCGTGTTTCAAGACTCACAATACTACTTGTGTAAGGGTTTGAAACAATTGGTAATTGCAATACACTGGTAGACCCAATTTTATTAATCTTTTTATTTAGGGTCATGTCTGATGTATATTTAATTAACATATCATCATTTACACGTTCGATATTACTCACACTATTTAAAACAAAATCATCATCTAATCTGTTATCATAATCATCATAAATAGTTTTTTTAACGACTTCTGCATTAGGTTCTGAAAACACACTTGAATAATAAGAGTTGATATGACCTGTATATTCAGAATCTATAACCATTCCTATTTTATCTTTTTTAAGATTAAGTGTCACGCTATTTTTAGAAATAGCTGTTTCTCTGGACAAGTTTTCTAATCTAAATAAATCATAGGTTTTAGTATCATTTCTGTCTAAAGGAATTTCTAAACCAGTTGCACCTCTTAATGAGGTTGGTAATGATTTATACGGTAAATACTTATCGGTCAATTCTAAAAATTGGTCTTTACCATCAATTTTAACTTTAGCAATACAGTGATTAAAGTCAGTACTTGGTAATACTAAGCTATTGTAACCGTAATCTGAAGTTAAAACAAGCACCAAATTAGCCTCTAATTCTGCTTTCTTAGCTAGTGTTACAAATAAGGTAGAAAAGTCCTTACAGTCTCCTAAATTAGTTTTTATGGTTTTAGATGGTTTTTGCGGTACAAATCCACTTTGTCTAAAACTTACATAACTATAAGTGAAGTTATTACGAATGTAATTATAGATTATTTTTGCGCGATCGTCTTCAGATAATTGCTTGTATCCATTAGGAAATAATGTATTAAACGTCTCTTCTACAGTAGAATTAACTTCCATAACACTTCTAACTAAATCTGAATACCAAATAGAAATCTCATTCCAGTTATCTATAGTACTTAAATGGATATACTCTGCAATATCACTGTCACTTGGCATATAATCTTCACCCTGAGGTAATCCAGGATTGTCTAAAATGGTCCACTCGTATAACTTAGAGTCTCCTTTGCTAGAGATTTTTGGTTGTGTATTTCCGTTTACACTTTTATAATTTAATTTATAATCTTTAGGTGTAATAATTTTTATTGAAGACGATAATGTTGGATGAAACGATCCTAACATAAAACGATCTGAATATGTTTTATAAAAACGTCCCGTTTTTGAAAACGAATATTCGTAATCTAAATAAATCACATCGCCTACTGACAAACCATTAAAGACAAAACTAGATCCGCTTTTATCTGCAGGAACTATGCTTTTATCTTTTTTTACAATTTCAGACTTGTTGATATTGTAATTACCACTTAACCCTAAATCGTATTCTTTAAAACGCTCTACTCCATTGTCTGAGGTAATTTCATAGATAAATACATATCTGTAATTTCCACCACCTTCACTATACAACTCGACAGTACTATTATCGTGTAAAATATTAAACCCATAGTTATTGGTTGTAATGTTTCCGCGTCTTTCGTTAATCAAATCATAAGCATCTTCAATAACTAAATCTTTTAACACGTTATTTTCATTGTTTAAGTCTTTTAGCTTTTTTCTTAATGATTTATCGTTACTATTATGAGATAAAGACGCTTCATAAGCTACAATAGCTTCTTTCTTTTTGTTTAACTGAAGTAACGCATCTCCTTTTAGCTCTTGAAATACAAACGAGTCTGGGAAATTTTCTAATCCTTGATCTATGTATTTTATTGATTCTTTATACTTTTGATATTTGTGAAGCTTGTTAATTATAGATCTTAAATAATAGTTGTCATTTCCAAGATACTCAATCTCATTAGACAAAATCTTTATAACCTTATCTTTTTGATTGCGTCTATCATAGTACGTTACTAGTTTTCTTACTATAGATAAATCAAATTTCTCATTCGCTAAATCTTCTAGTATTTTAATGGTCTTATCATCCTCTTCAAACAATGAAGCATAGAGTCCAGAATAACGTAAAATAAGCTTAACATTACCATCAGCCATTTTCATTAAATTGTCTAAGTTTTTTCTAACCTTAGCTTTATCTTCTTTTCTAGCATTATAGATAAAATCTGCGGTTTCATGCATCATTTCTAAATCTATAGCCTTTTTTAGTTTTTCCAAATATTCTTCTAAATCGGATAAACTCATGCGTGTTAACTCGTCAAACACTATTACCTTCATTAGGATTGGAAGATAATAATCTTCATCATCAAGTTCCATATTGGTATTAATCTCTTGGATACTTGTGTAGTCTTCTTCTAGAGAATAGACAGAAATCATCATTTTTCTAATTAAAGAGCTTTTTGGATATTTAGCATAAAAAGGTGCTAAAACTTTTTTTGCATCTTCATATTTAGAATTTCTTAAATAGGTTCTAGTTAAACAATAAGCATTAAAAAAGTCATTAGGATTCTGTTCTAATTTAGTCTTAAAAAAAGCTTCAAAATCATTAACTACAGGTTCTGCGTTTAACTGATCAGCTGTACTTGTGTTGTATGCAGTATAGGTTGCACTGTCTTTTAAACTGTTATTGTGTGTCCCATCAGGATTCATGGCACTAACAATAAAGTAACTACCGTAATCGCTTTCTGCTGTTTTTATTAACAATCTATTGTTACCTTTTGGTATAGTTACTTTAACTTGATAGGCATTTAACTCTGTAATAACATCTTGATTATTTTCTAAAATCAACACATCATTTAACCATAATTTAAAAGCAGAACCACTACCTATACGTAGTATAACTGTTTCATCTTTATCGGCAGTTAAAAAGGTTTGCGCATAATTAACACCTCTTCCGTATTCTTCGTGATTAGTGAAAAATTGGTAAGCTTCATCATTATTTTTAGCAGTATACCAATTTACAAATCCATTGCTTTCTGCATCAAATGGCTGACTACTTACAGCATTAGTTTCTGGACCGTAAACACGATCTAATCCACTTTTATTTAAGTTTTCAAACACACCACAATATTGCCAATTTTTAATAGACTGTATATCATCCATTTTAGCGTTACAGGTTTTCCAGTTACCATTATCTCTAGCCAATACGGACTCTAAATAAATAATAGCATCTTTAATAGTACTATGAGTAGGATTTGCATCTGCTACTTCTCGTATAGCTGCAATATTTTTATTATTAAAACCAGTATCTAAATAGGTGTTAAACAGGTAATTTTCATTCCAAAGTGCATATAAATAGTATTGGTAATTGTCTTGTTTTAAAAACGCTGGCAAAAATTTATCGTTGGTATTAAAACGTCCATTTTCTACTCGCATCAGCTCGTTGCTAACGAGGTTTTCAATAGTGTTTGTAGGTTTAATTTTTTTTAATGTTTTTTCTGCTGAAGCTCTATCATTAGCCAATAATTGTTCCCAAAATTGGCTATAATTATCTTGGGCTATAGCCGAATAAAAGCAAAGCGAAATACAGATTAGAAATAGTTTTTTCATTAAAGGGGTATTTAAATTAATAATTAAAGCGAACGTTTTATAGCGTCAACCATAAGTTGAGCGCGTTGTTTGACTTGGTCTTCTGTCCAAGACAATTTGATTAAGCAAGATATATTACGACCAATGTAATAATCTGAATTTGTAAAAGTTTTAGTTTTAAGGTAGGACAGACCTTCTTTAACTTCTTTTGAGACTGGATAAAGCGATTTTATGTTAGCTAAATGTTCCCATTTTCTAACATAATGCCAATTGTTGTCGTAATAATGAAAACAGGCATCAACACCTTTTTCTTTGAATAATGCAGCTACTTTTCTAGTCGTCTCCAAATCAGGAAGAAAAAAGTTTAAAAATGCGTAGCTTTCTTCACCACCTTCTGGTACCCTTCTAAAAGTCACCTCTGGAATAGAAGATAAAGCATCTCTTAATATAGTATAGTGTTTTTTCTGTAGAGTAATAAAATCTTTTAATCGTCTAACTTGTGCTAATCCTACAGCAGCACTTAATTCAGAAATTCTAAAATTATATCCTAAATAAGGATGTGACTCTGCACCTCTATCTTGACCTATATGATCGTGTCCATGATCTGTAAACTGGTCGGCTAATACAGCATAATCTGAGTTGTTGGTCACTACTGCTCCACCTTCTCCACAAGTAATGGTTTTTACAAAATCAAAACTAAAACAGCCTAAATCTCCATAAGTCCCTAAGTATTTTCCTTTATAAGTCCCTCCTATTGCTTGGCAGGCATCTTCTACAAGTATTAAATTATTAACAGTACAAATAGCTTTCAAAGCATCTAAATCTGCCATACTTCCACACATATGGACAGGCATAACAGCTTTAGTTTTGTTTGTGATAGCTTGCTTTACAGCTTCTGGGTTAAGTGTTAGTGTATCATCAATGTCAACTAAAACAGGAATAGCGCCTAGCATCATTACTGCTTCAAAACTAGCTACAAATGTAAAACAAGGTATAATCACCTCATCACCTGCTCCAACACCAGCTAATGCTAACGCAACAGACACTGCAGCAGTACCATTAGTGACTAATTGTGCGTGTTTAACTTCTAAAGTCTGTTGTAATTCTTTTTCTAAAGATTGGGCTTTATAATGTCCATTGCGCATGGCATCAAACCCATAACGCATTAAAACACCATTGTCTAATACATCTTCTACTTCTTTTCGCTCTAGTTCTCCAAAGCGTTCAAATCCTGGCATTTATTAAAAATTGGTTAAAAATCAAATCTAATAGAAATAAAGCAATAAAAAAAACGTCTAAAAATAATTTTAGACGTTTTTGATTATCGTGACTAAATACAATTAGTAATTTTCTAAAATTGAATCTATAAAGGCAAAATGCCTATCGGTTTCACGCAAAAACGTATAACCAGATAATTCGCCTATAATATTAAGTTTATCGTTTAACGCTACTAAGTTAGGATACCCTCCAGAAGCATTATATTTACTAACTACTTTTATATTTTTTTCTTTTTGCTCTTTTGTAATAATGTCAGTACGTCTAGGCATATCAATCATCAATAAAACAAATTGTTTTGCTTTTTCTTCAAACTCAACTGAATTAAAAAAATCTGTTTTTAACATTTTACATGGTGCACACCAGTCGCTTCCTGTAAAGTAAATAAGAATTGGCTTTTTAGAGGTTACTGACTCTGCTTTCGCTTCATTTAAATCTGTTAACCAATTTAGATTTGAGTTAAACTCCTCGTCCTCTTGTGCATTAATAGAAAATGAAACACACAGAACAAGAAGAAGTAGTAAATTTTTCATTTTAAAGGATTTAAAGCTTTACAAAAGTATTATTTTTTTTAAAATAACAATAATCTTGCCATATTATTGTGTTACCACATAATTACGCTTTCTTCTATTGGTTTCCTAACTTTTTTAAGATTTGCCATAAAATCATTTTCAGCGCGATAGCCAATAGGCATTACTAATACAGATTTAAGTTTCTTATTTTTTAAATTTAAAACACGGTCATAATCTTCTGGATTAAAACCCTCCATTGGGCATGCATCTATATTTAGCAAAGCACACGTCGTCAATAAATTACCCATTGTTAAATAAGCCTGCTTAGTTGCCCAATTCTCTTTTTCTAATTGGGTTTTAGATTTAAAATCTTCGATTAAAAAAGTTTTAAACGGACTTAAAATATCTTCTGGTGTGCCACGAATAGCCTTTACCCTATCAAAATAATCAATGATAAATCTTGAGTTCATTTCTGTTTCGATACAAAAAATCAAAAGATGAGACGCTTCTCCTACTTGTTTTTGATTAAATGAGTATGGAATTAATTCTGACTGTAAAGCTTTATCCTTTATAATAAGCAATTTAAGTGGTTGCAAACCATAGGATGTCGCTGTTAAGTTAAAAGCTTCAGAAAGAATATTAACGTCTTTATCTGAAATAATCTTATTGGCATCAAAACTTTTAGTTGCATAGCGCCAATTAAGCTGTTTTATTATATCCATAGTTTAATTTTGGGTAAAAATAAAACTTAAGTTGTCAATATTAATTATAAGACAAATAGATTTATATTATAATACTATTAAAGTTTTAAAAAGTTAGTTTCAATTTTTTTAAAAAAATCACATTTTTTATTTGAATAGAACTAAAAACCTATCTATATTTGCACTCGCATTTGGAGAATATCCAATGAGGCACTCAAGGAGAAATGGCAGAGTGGTCGAATGCGGCAGTCTTGAAAACTGTTGAGGGTCACACCTCCGGGGGTTCGAATCCCTCTTTCTCCGCCAAGATTTATTCAAAATCGAGCAAAGTCCTGTAAACACTATGTTTACGGGACTTTTTAGTTTCTACAAAACAGCAGAAAGTGTATTAAAAACCATTCTGTTGGTGACCTTTTGGGTGACCTTTTTAAAACCTTTTTTAGGTCACCTATTTGTTAATAACTACTTACAAATCAATTAGTTAAACACAAAATAAGACCTAATTATTTCGTAAATTAATGTATAATTTTAAAGGTCACCAGAATGAACAAAACATTTGGATTATTATTCTACTTGAAGAAAAGTAAGGTAGATGCACAGGGCAAATGCCCTATTTATCTTCGTATTACCATAGATGGTAAACGTACAGAAATCAGTACAAAACGCAGTATTGAAGTTAATAAATGGAACAGTCAAGGCAATAAAGCAATTGGAAGAACTGAAGACATAAGAGAGCTTAACGCTTATTTAGATTCCCTTACTACAAAAGTATATCAAAGTCAAAGAGACCTAATTCAAGACAATAAAGAGGTCACTACAGAAACCCTAAAGAATAAGTTTTTAGGTATTGAAGAAAAAGAGCGTACACTCATAACCATTTTTGAAAACCATAATACACAAGTAAAAAAGTTAGTTGGTAGAGAATTTTCAGCAGGTACTTTAGAGCGCTACAAAACCGTATGCAAGCATCTTAAAGAATTTATGCAGCATCAGTATAAAGTAAGCGATATAAGTATTAAGCGAGTAAACCACCAATTTATAACAGACTTTGAGTTTTACTTAAAAACCGTTAGAAACTGCGGACACAACAGCACCATTAAATACATAAAGAATTTCAAAAAAATAGTGCGTATTGCTCTGGCTAATGGTTGGATAGCAAAAGACCCATTTTTAAATTACAAAGTACGTTTAAAAGAAGTCGAGCGTCAATTCCTTTCAGAAGAAGAAATACAAACAATGCTCGAAAAAGAATTACACACCAATCGATTAGAGCAAGTAAGAGACATTTTCATTTTCTGTTGCTTTACTGGTTTAGCCTATAGCGACGTTAAGAAGCTCTCAAAAGATAATTTGGTATTTGGTATTGATGGCGATAAATGGATTAAAACAAAACGTACTAAAACCGATACACGCAGTAATATTCCACTTCTTCCAACAGCTTTAGAGATTATAAAGAAATACGAGAACCATCCAGAGGCAGTAACAAAAGGTGTTTTACTTCCTGTTTTAAGCAATCAAAAGTCCAATGCCTATTTAAAAGAGATAGCAGACTTGTGTGGTATTCATAAAAACTTAACCACCCATTTAGCTCGACACACCTTTGCAACTACGGTAACATTATCTAATGGTGTTCCAATGGAATCAGTAAGTAAAATGTTAGGTCATAAATCACTAAAAACGACACAACATTATGCTAAAATATTGGATAGAAAAGTAAGCGATGATATGGCAATTTTAAAACAAAAATTTGCTAACAAAACTAATACTGACGCTTCAAAAAGGATTGCAAACTAACACTTATACACAATAGCGTTAAGCAAATTTCTTAAAAAACACTCTAAACCCTTGAATTTACAAGGGTTTTACTGTTTTTTATTGCCATAAATTAGTTAATAACTGTTAATAAGTTTGTTTTATGTAAAGCTCAAAATATCGTAAATTAACACAATATAAATCAGGTGTTTACACCTTTTAATACATTTTAATATAGAATGACATTTGAAGTAATTACAAAGGATGATTTAAAGACTCTAAAACAAGAAATCATCACAGAACTTAAGACAATTTTAGGAAGCCAAACAGAGCAAAAAAAGTGGTTAAAATCAGCAGACGTTAGAGAGATGCTTAACATCTCACCAGGTACACTGCAAAACTTACGTGTGAATGGTACTCTACCCTACACAAAAATGGGTAAAACAATGTACTATGAGTATGACGATGTAATTAAAATTTTAACCCAAAACAAGAGTGCTTAATGAGATTATACATACCAGAGAATTTAGACATAGACCAAATTGTCTATGATTACCCACCTAATTTTAAGAAATACAAACACAAAAGAGATAAACTATTATATGTCATTCACTTAATAAATGCGCTTACACTCTACAACAAAGATTTAATGTATGATGACTTTGTATCTATAAGTGCAAAAATCTTACAGGACAAAATATCTAATTACAAAGAGTACTTAAATTACCTAATCAACGTTGCAAAAATTATAGAGACGGATAATCAATACTTTGTTGGCTCAAAATCAAAAGGGTTTAGACTTACTGAAAAATACAGATGCGAAGTAGCTATTCATTCTATTAGCGACCAAACATTTCACAGGAAGCTAAAAGTTGAGCGTAACAATAGAGTGGTTTCAGTAAAACACCTAAACTATCTAACAAAATGGTTTGATGAAAAATTAGAAATTGATATTGATTACGTCAACAAGTTTTTAGCAGAAGAATATGCATTAAAGAAAGACAACAAATCTTTGTGGCAATCCAAAAAGGTTAATAATTATGGGAAAGTCCAAGTCAAATATAAAAGACCGATTGACCAATTAAACCACGCAAAAATTAGTGCGGAAAAAATAAGTCGTCAAGATTATTATTTGTTACACGATGATAATGTGTATCGCTTTCATTCCAACCTTACTAATATGAGGAGCGTTATCAGAAATGCAGTAACGTATGATGGTCAAAAATTAATTTCGATTGATATTAAAAATAGTCAACCTTATTTAAGCACCATATTGTTGAGTCGTTCGTTCTGGATTGAGCAAAAAAATGAGCCAAATGCACAAAAAGAGTTGTCAATCACGTTTGACGAGCCCAAAAATCGACCTTTTTATTCTTTTAATAGTATAAATGATAATATTTATAAGGTTAATGGTAATATTAATGATAGAATGAATATATCACATATCAAAGTACACGATACTGATTCTTACATTATGTTAGGAGATATTGATAAAACCCTTATGAATAGTGAGTTTAGTCAGTATATAAATCTTGTGGTGAGTGGAACACTTTATGAGTTTTTAGAAGAACGCTTTTCAATCCTTTTAGGTGAAACCTTTGCTAACCGCAAAGAGGTTAAAACAGCAGTATTCCAAGTGCTATTTACAGATAATAGGTTTTTGGGGCAAGAGGATGCAAAACCAAAGAAGATGTTTAAGGAGATGTTCCCAAACGTATATGATGTGTTTAGACAGATTAAGAGTAAAGACAAATCACTACTTCCAAGATTGTTGCAGAGTATTGAGAGCTACTTAATGATAGATGTTATAGCAAAGCGTATATCAGCAGAATATCCAGATGCACCAATATATACAATACACGATAGTATTTCTACAACAGAAGAATACATAGACGTGGTTGAGGCTATAATGAAAGAGGAGTTATCTAAAGCCATAGGTCACGCACCTAAATTAGCTCGTGAGGAATGGTGTAAGAGCAATATGGTAAAGTATCTCGAAACCTTAAAGGAGAAAGCAAAGGTTGTGGCATAAATAATCCAAGATAATCCAAGACAGCTAAAGTAGGTTGTATTAAGTTCGTACATTAAAAAACAGATGAGTATAGAAGATTTAAGATTGAGAGCAAACGGTGAATATGAAATCAAAATATTTCAAATTGATACTACGCATAGAGATATTAAAGGCTTAACTAATCATCAAATAGTCAATACCCTTGTAAAACACCACAAAACAAGAATTGATGAAACAGAATCTATAAATGTAGAATTATTACCCAAGGTAATAGATGGTGTTCACTATTACACATACGTCTACAACGAAAAAGAAAAAAAAGCACATTGGGATAGTTTTTTACCTACCACATTATCAGAGAACCTTGACTTCACAGTTCTAAAAATATCATTTGTGTTGTTTGCTTGTATAGACAATAAAATATTTGCTGTTATTGGAGGAGGTGGTACAATGGTTATAAAGGCATTTCAAAATCATCGTTTTGGATTGGAGTTTTATGAATATCTAACAACTCTTGATGAAGAAATTGTCTCACTTACAACAAGAGGTATTTCTGGGACATTAACCCAAAGTAATAGAATTTTTAAAGAAGGCCAACGATTAAGTGATGTTCTAAATTTTGTAAATATTCCTACGAGTATTAATTTAATTTTAAAAGATGCTATTAGAGATACATATTTTGATTTTATAGATTTTGGAGATAAAAATGTACAATTAGAAATTGCTTCATATTTTCACATAAAACATAGAATCTCATTTGCAGAATTGCATTTACTATTTAAGAGAATTAATGAAATTATAGATACCCAAACAAGAAGACCTTTAACATCATTTGTAGAAATTAAAGAAAGAGGTTTAACAGATAATGAATTTGTAAAAATCTTAATGATTGAGCTTCGTGATGATATGTTAAATAGATTTTCTCAAACAAGAGGGCAAAACCCTAAAAAAGCCGATATAGATTTTGTTCATCCATCTAAAATAAAGCAGTTCTATGAGTGCGATAGATTTGAGATAAAGATGAAAGGGCAACGCAAAGACTTTTTAGAAGTTAAGGATAGAAATAAAATTTATGAGGATGGTCTAAAATATATTTTTAATCAACTTGATTTAAATGCAAGCCAAGTAGATTTTAACAAACTAATGTGGGGATTAAAAGTTGAAGGATTTAAGGGAAATCAAAAAAAGAAATATGTATGGGCAAACTTTTGGCATTATGTGACCTGTGAACTACAATATGAAAATAAGCCTATATTTCATATAGATTCTAAATGGTATTTTGTAAAAGATGATTTTACAGACTCTATGAATCAATTATGTAGTCAAATGATTAATAGACATCATTCTCAAAGAAATATTTTATTTAACCCTTGGATTTCAAGTAGTGAAGATGCCTATAATTCTCTTTACAGAAATGAGCCTAATTATTGGGTTTTTGATAAAGCGTTAGGGCAGAATATTGAGCTATGCGATATTATGTATGAAAGTGATGATACAATTTATCTTATTCATATTAAAACAGGTTTTGATGCTAAAATTCGTGATTTATGTAACCAAATAGTTATTTCGGCCAATAGGTTTATGATTTCTCGTAATTCTGGAGATAATGCATTTGTCAATGATGTTATAGATAGCTATAATAGAAGAGCTGATAATGTTGGTTATGAGATTGCAGATAAGGATTCATTTATTCAAAAATTTGCTACAGGAGGTAAAGAAATAGTGTTTGTAATGGCATTTAAGTCAGATACACAACGTGTTCCTGTCATTAGAAATAATGTCGAAAAGTTAGAGTCTAATATTGCTAAATTCTCTTTAATTCAATGTATCAGGGAAATGAGCACTTTTAATTATCCCATTGAGATAATAGAAATAAGTAATTCTTAATATGTATATGGTACTAAAAGACTTAATAAAGAGAAAACTAAAGCTGTAGCTTAAATAAAATATTTGCACAACCATTGCATCTCTAAATTTTTATCTTTGTAACTGTGAAATTTGTAACAATCATATTATCCTTAATAATACTATTGCTTTCGGCAAAACCTTGTTCTGATGGTCAAAACATAGAAGACCAACATCAAGACGAGATAAGTGTTAATCACAACCATCAAGAAGATAGTGACGATTCTTGTCCTGTCACTTGTATTTGTAATTGTTGTGGTATGTCTATTACTTACGAACCAATCAAGACATTTAATTTAAAACTCAATATTGAAATCTCATCGGAGTTAATTTCTACATATCAACCTATTTATAGGTTTAACTTCCTTTCCAATATTTGGCAACCGCCACAAGTAATAAGCTAAAACGTTTCGATTTTAAATCAATTATTTAGTTAATTACAATTATAATTCAATGAATAAATACCTATTGAGCCTAAAGCTCATATTAATACTTTGCCTATCGTTAAAGGCACAAACATCAGACATACAAATTAAAGTCATAACAGAGGCAGATAACGAACCTTTAATGGGTGCTACGGTTTACTTTGAGGCATTAGAAAAAGGTGCAGTTACCAATTTTGATGGTGTCGCAGAATTTACAGAAATACCAGAAGGCGAACATCAAATAGTAATTTCCTTTTTAGGTTTTGAAACATTAGAAACCACAATTCAAATTCCAAGTAATACAGAATTAGTGTTTAAGCTAAAAGAAGGTGGTAACGAATTGGATGCTGTCGTATTACAATCTACAAGAAGTACAAGAACAGTAAGAAAAATACCTACACGTATAGAGTTTATTGGTGCAGAAGAATTGGGAGAAAAAGCAATAATGAATCCTACCAATATTTCTATGGTGCTTCGTGAAAGTACAGGAATACAGATGCAACAAACGTCATTAAGTAGTGGTAGCACTAATATTAGGATTCAAGGATTAGATGGTAGATATACCCAACTATTAAGAGATGGGTTTCCATTATATGGTGGTTTTTCAAGTGGTTTAAGTATTTTACAAATACCACCTTTAGACTTACAACAATTTGAGATAATCAAAGGAAGTTCTTCAACACTTTATGGCGGTGGTGCAATAGCAGGATTGGTTAATATGGTTTCTAAAACACCAGATGAAGAACCTGCTTTGGACATTATGCTTACACAAACACAAGCATTAGGAAGTACTGCAAATGTGTTTTACAGCAAACGAAATGAAAAGTTTGGTGTTTCACTCTACGGCTCTGGTCACTATCAAAAAGCATTTGACCCAGAAGATGATGGCTTTAGTAATCTGCCAAAAACAACATCAATTTCTTTCAACCCTAAATTGTTTTATTATCCATCGGATAAAACAACACTTTGGTTTGGATTAAACGGAACATATGATGATAGAATTGGTGGTGATATTACTAAAATTGAAAATGGTGAAGATGGAATTCATCAGTACACAGAAGAAAACAATTCAAAACGATTAAGCAGTCAATTTGTATATGAGACCCAATTAGATTCTGTTAGCTCATTTCAATTTAAAAACAGTGTCTCTTTTTTTGATAGGAATTTAACTGTTCCTGATTTTAATTTTGACGGTCAGCAAACAAACACTTTTACTGAAATCTCATATAATACAGCATCAGAAAAAATGGATTGGATATTAGGAGCTAATTTATATACTTCAAATTTTGATGAAAATGATGACGCACCATTACAACGAGACCAAAAAGATGTAACCTTTGGGGCATTTGCAAATAATATCTATGACATATCGGATAATTGGATATTGGAAACAGGATTAAGAGCAGATTACAATACTGATTTCGGTTTCTTTCCATTGCCACGAGTTTCATTGCTCTATAAAAATAATAGTGGGTTTTCAAGTAGAATTGGTGGAGGTTTAGGGTATAAAATCCCAGACATTTTTACAGAAGAAGCAGAGTATATCAATTTTGAAAATGTACTTGCAATAGATAAATCTACAGTAGATGCAGAACGTTCTTATGGTGTTAATTTTGATTTAAACTATCAAACCCGTTTATCTGATGAGATTGGTTTTTCTGTGAATCAATTATTCTATGTGACTGCAATAAATGATGGATTGCTTTTAAATTCAACAGATAACGGATTATTTCAGTTTGAAAATGCACCAGATGAAATCTTTAGTAAAGGAGCAGAAACAAATATAAAATTTACATACAAAGACTTTAGATGGTTTTTAAACTATGCGCTTATTGATACCAAACTAAATTATTTGCCTGGTAATCCACAGAAGCCATTAACCGCAAAGCATAATGCAGGTAGTGTATTAATGTATGAGTCTGAAAAGTGGCGTATAGGTTATGAAACCTACTATACAGGAAAACAATTCTTATCCAATGGTACAGAAACTACAGACTTTGTAACTATGGGTTTATTGGTGATGCGTAACTTTAAATTAGGTAGTGTATTTGTGAACTTTGAAAACTTTACAGATAGAAGACAAAGCAGATTTTCACCTTTGGTTTTACCACCACACGAAAATCCAGTTTTTCCTGAAATTTACGCACCTACAGATGGTTTTATTTTTAGTGTAGGGCTAATTATTAAACCATTTGGTAACGAAGACCACGATTAATTATGGAAACAATAGAACAAGTATTAGAATCAAAACAAGTACGTGTTACAGCAATGCGTTTGTTAATTTATAAGTTTCTTGCTGAAAAAGAAATTGCGGTAACATTAAGTGATATTGAAAATGCTTTTGAAAAAGCAGATAGAACTACGCTTTACAGAACTATTAAAACTTTTGAAGAAAAGGATATTGTACACCAAATAGACGATGGTACAGGTATTACAAAATACGCATTATGTGAACAAGGTTGCAATTGTGAAATTGAAACCGATTTACATCTTCATTTCCATTGTAATAATTGTAATGAAACCATTTGTTTAACAGACCATAAAATACCTCAAATTAAAGTACCTGATGGATTTGTTTCAGAAAACGTAAACTTGGTTGTAAAAGGTATATGTGATAAGTGTAGTGGCTAATAATTGCACTTCCATTGCACTTACTATTAAAGTACATTTATCCAAAATTAGTGAATATGAAGTTTAATACTAAAATACCTAAACATATCAAACAGGCTTATATCGAAGAATTAAAACAATACAGTTTCTGTTTAGAAAATAAGCGGTTTGGTAATGCTTGGTTTCATTTAGAACGCAGTCATATAATAGGACAGTCTTATCCTATAGAACATACCTATTCACATTGGCTAATGCTAAAGTTTGGATTTAGACAAAAAGATACTAAAGAAGTATTCGGTCAAATTATTAGATTGCTTGTTGGTGGTTGGAAATCATTTATAAATCACGTTCCTCTTGGTAATACAGGTGGCGCAAACGTACCACCATTAAAACGTATGCCTATTCCAAATGACATTGAAAAAGTATTAGATATAGAATGAAAAATAAATTAGCGGTTACAAGTATCCTAACAGCAATCACAGCTTCATTGTGTTGCATCACACCAGTTTTGGCATTAATTGCAGGAACAAGTGGTGTAGCTTCAACTTTTTCTTGGATAGAACCATTTAGACCTTACTTAATAGGGCTAACTATATTAGTTCTTCTCTTTGCTTGGTATCAAAAATTAAAACCAGAAAAAGAAATCGACTGTGAATGTGAAACGGATAAAAAACCAAAATTTATTCAGTCAAAAACCTTTTTAGGAGTTGTAACAGTATTCGCAATAGTGATGTTGGCATTTCCATACTACTCAAGTATGTTTTATCCAAATTCAGAGAAACAAATTGTTGTCGTTGATAAATCAAATATCAAAACAACAGAGTATAAAATAAGTGGAATGACTTGTCCCAGTTGTGAAGCTCACGTAAACCACGAAGTAAATAAACTTAACGGAATTGTGAACTCAAAAACATCATACAAGAATGGTAACGCAATCATTGAGTATGACCAAACTAAAACTAATGAATTAGAAATTGAGAAAGCAATTAATTCTACAGGTTATAAAGTAACTGATAAAAATTAAAATTGATGCAAACTATATTAAAATCTGAAATCACTTGCCCAACCTGTGGTCATAAAAAGGAAGAAGATATGCCAACAAATGCCTGTCAATTCTTTTATGAATGTGAGAAATGTAAAACAGTTTTAAAACCAAACAAAGGAGATTGTTGTGTGTATTGTTCTTATGGTACAGTTCCTTGTCCACCAATTCAACAAAACAAAAGTTGTTGTTAAAACTAACTTGATGAAAAAAAAGAAAATCAATTTAAAAGATTTAAAACCAAATTCAGAAGCACAACATTCTCACGATGATGGTCATAATCACGGTAATGGAAGTGCATTCAAAACATACATTCCTGCTATCATAAGTTTTGTTATGTTAATGGTAGGTATCGCTGTAGATTATTTTGATGCGATTCCTCAATTTCAAGGATTGATTCGAGTAGTTTGGTACACTTTAGCATATATTCCAGTTGGATTTCCTGTAATTAAAGAAGGATGGAAAAGTCTTATAAAAGGCGATGTTTTTACCGAGTTCTTTTTAATGTCTATTGCCACCATTGGTGCGTTTATCATTGGTGAATATCCTGAAGGTGTGGCAGTAATGCTATTTTATGCAGTAGGAGAATTATTTCAAAACGCAGCAGTTAATAGAGCAAAAGGAAATATTAAAGCCTTATTAGATGTTCGACCAAAAGAAGCCAATGTATTTCGTGATGGTGATTATGTTAGTGTGTCGCCAGAAGCTGTAAATATTGGTGAAAAAATACAAATTCGAGTAGGTGAGAAAATACCGTTAGATGGGATTTTATTATCCG
This sequence comes from Olleya sp. YS, assembly GCF_029760915.1. NCBI lineage: Bacteria > Pseudomonadati > Bacteroidota > Flavobacteriia > Flavobacteriales > Flavobacteriaceae > Olleya > Olleya sp. YS. Next base: position 2,903,845 of record NZ_CP121685.1, read on the forward strand.
AAAAAGCATCTCTAAACACCGCAGCGTTAACAGGCGAGAGCAAACCAGATTCCATTCAGAAAGAAGCAAAGGTTTACGCAGGTAGTATCAATTTAGAAAGCGTTATTGAAGTTGAGGTAACTAATAAGTTTGAAGACAGTTCTATTGCGAGAATATTAGATTTGGTTCAAAATGCTACAGCTCGTAAGTCTAAAACAGAACTATTTATTAGACAGTTTGCTCGTATCTACACACCAATTGTTGTGTTTTTAGCTATTGGTGTTACTTTTATACCTTACTTTTTTGTAGATGATTATGTGTTTAGAGATTGGTTATACAGAGCATTAATTTTCTTGGTAATATCTTGTCCTTGTGCCTTAGTGATTTCAATTCCATTAGGATATTTCGGTGGATTGGGAGCAGCTTCAAAAAATGGAATATTATTTAAAGGTGCTTCATTTTTAGATGCTATGACCAAAATAAATACTTTGGTAATGGACAAAACAGGAACCGTTACCAAAGGTGTTTTTAAAATCAAAGAAGTAAAAGCAATTGGTTGGAATGAAACCGAATTTATGCAATACTTAATGGCGTTGGAAGAACAATCCACGCATCCAATTGCTAAAGCCATTTTAGAGTACAAAGCTGAAGGAGAAGATTTTGAAGCACAAGACGTTTCTGAAATTGCAGGTAAAGGTTTAAAAGGCGTTGTTAATGGTAAAACAGTTTTAGTAGGAAATAAAGCCTTAATGACTGCGAATAATATAAATGTTCCATCTGAAACGGAATCTATTGTAGAATCGATAGTATTAGTTGCAATCGATAATCAATTTGCAGGTTATGTAGTCATAGCAGATGAATTAAAGGAAGATGCAAAAGAAACTATTACAGCATTACACAAAGTAGGCATTAAAAATATTATGATGCTTTCCGGTGATAAAGATTCCATCACGCAACAAGTCGCTAAAGAGTTGAATATCGAAAATGCTAAAGGTGGTTTACTTCCAGAAGATAAATTAAACGAAGTTGAAATTTTAAAGAAAAATCCTGAAAACAAAATAGCCTTTATAGGTGATGGTATTAACGATGCACCTGTTTTAGCAGCAAGTAACGTTGGTATTGCAATGGGTGGTTTAGGTAGTGATGTAGCTATTGAAACAGCAGACGTTATCATTCAAACCGACCAGCCTTCAAAAGTAGTTAGAGCCATTAAAATAAGTCGTTCTACAAGAAAAATTGTTTGGCAAAATATCATTTTAGCGTTTGGAGTTAAAGTTATTGTCTTGATATTAGGAGCAGGTGGTTTAGCCACAATGTGGGAAGCTGTTTTTGCAGATGTAGGAGTAGCATTATTAGCAATTTTAAATGCAGTTCGATTGCAGAAAATGAAATGGGATTAAGCAGATTAATCAATTAAACTTCTGTTAAACAAAATCAATAGTTGTTAAAATTTCGTAACTTCGCAATCAATATGAAGCAGATTTTCCATAAAATAATGTCTTTAGCAATGACTTTTGTAGTGTTATTCTCTACAATGTCATTTACTGTGAATATGCATTATTGTGGAGATACTTTAGTAGAATCTGCTATCTTTCAAAAAGCCAAAGGTTGCGGAATGGAAATGGAAAAGCCTTCAACCGAAGAATGTTCTATTACCAAGAAAAATTGTTGTGATGATAAACAATTAGCAATTGAAGGTCAAGACGAATTACAATTGCAAGTTGACAAAATCACGTTTGAGCAACAAGTATTCATCGCTTCATTTGTTTATACTTACATTAACCTTTTTGAAGGTTTAGACAGTAATGTATCTACCTACGAAGAATACAAACCACCACTCGTCATAAGGCAACTCTACAAGATTGACGAGACATACTTAATTTGATTTTTAAACAATAGACTCTTTTATCCTATGACTGCAATGTCGTAAGGATAATTTACTGTATTCGGTGTTTTTACAACACTATTGTCTAATTGTTTAAAATCAATCATATGCTAAATAAAAGCATCAAATTTTTAATAGAAAACAAACTCGTTGCAGTTTTACTACTTGTCCTTTTCGTAGGATGGGGAACTGTTAATGCACCATTTAATTGGGATACAGGTTTTTTACCAAGTAATCCTGTAGCTGTAGATGCAATTCCAGATATAGGTGAAAACCAACAAATTGTATTTACGAAATGGGACGGTCGTTCACCACAAGATATTGAAGATCAAATTACTTATCCATTAACCACATCATTGTTGGGTATTCCTGGAGTAAAAACCATACGCAGCTCGTCTATGTTTGGCTTTTCAAGTATCTATATCATTTTTGAAGAAGACATAGAGTTTTACTGGAGTAGAAGTCGTATTCTCGAAAAACTCAATTCATTACCAAGTGGTTTATTGCCTGAAGGTGTTAATCCTGCATTGGGTCCAGATGCTACAGGATTAGGTCAAATATTTTGGTACACTCTTGAAGGTCGTGACGAAAACGGAAACGTTACTGGCGGATGGGATTTACACGAATTACGAAGCATTCAAGATTACTATGTAAAATATGCATTATCCTCTGCTAGTGGTGTGTCTGAAGTTGCATCCATTGGTGGTTATGTACAGGAATACCAAGTGGATGTAAACCCAGAATTAATGCGTCAATATAATATTGGTTTGCACCATATTGTTAAAGCAGTTAAAGAAAGTAACCGAGATATTGGAGCACAAACATTAGAAATCAATCAAGTCGAATATTTAGTACGTGGTTTGGGTTATGTGAAATCCATAGCAGACATCGAAAATGCAGTTATAACTTCAGAAGATTACACAGCTATCAAAATTAAAGATGTGGCAAAAGTGTCTTTAGGTCCTGCAACAAGACGTGGTATTTTAGATAAAGAAGGTGCAGAAGTGGTTGGTGGTGTTGTAGTAGCACGTTATGGTGCTAACCCAATGGAAGTGATTAATAATGTAAAAGCCAAAATAAACGAATTAAGCGCAGGACTACCTACAAAAACATTAGCAGATGGTAGAACATCACAAGTAACAATAGTACCATTTTACGACCGTACAGAATTGATTCAAGAAACATTAGGTACACTAAATGAGGCCTTAACATTAGAGATACTCATTACCATTTTGGTCATTATCATTATGGTATTCAATCTTCGTGCTTCCGTATTAATCTCTGGTTTATTACCTGTAGCAGTTTTAATGGTATTTATAGCAATGAAACTATTTGGTGTAGATGCTAATATTGTAGCACTATCGGGTATTGCTATTGCAATTGGTACAATGGTAGATGTTGGTGTCATACTTTCAGAAAACATCATAAGACATTTAGACGAAAACGAAAACAAATTACCAATAAACACAATCGTTTACAACGCAACAGCAGAAGTATCTGGTGCAATCGTAACCGCAGTAATGACAACCATTATCAGTTTTATTCCTGTATTTACTATGATTGGTGCTGAAGGAAAATTATTTAGACCATTAGCATTCACAAAAACCTTTGCATTAACAGCTTCGATAATTGTAGCCTTATTTTTAATTCCACCGTTTGCAGCCTTTTTATTCCGAAAAAAGAGCATTCATAAACATTTTAAATATGCTTTAAACGGTGTTTTAATAGTATTAGGAATAGCAGCAATAATTTATGGATATTGGTTAGGAATCATACTCATCGCTTTTGGTGTCACAGCTTTATTAAATCTTCAAAACAAGATTTCAGATAAACAAGCAAACTTTGCCAACATCATCATTTCTGCTTCGGCAATCGTATTCTTATTAGCAGAATATTGGCGACCGTTAGGAGTAAACGAAAGCATTTTCTTAAACCTCATTTTTGTAGCCATTATTTGTTTTGGCTTGTTAGCTGTGTTTTCATTATTCATTAAATTTTACACACGTATTTTAAGATGGTGTTTAGACAATAAATTATTATTTCTTTTCATACCTACAGCAATTGTCATTGCAGGATTTTTCATAATGAAAAATACAGGTAAAGAGTTTATGCCATCATTAAACGAGGGTTCTTTTCTATTAATGCCTACCTCTATGCCTCATTCAGGTGTGGAAGAAAACAAACGTGTTTTGCAGCAATTGGATATGGCTGTTGCCAGTATTCCAGAAATTAAAACCGTTGTAGGTAAGGCAGGTAGAACGGAATCTGCTTTAGATCCTGCACCATTATCAATGTATGAAAATATCATTCAATACAAACCTGAATATATGCTGAATGATAAAGGAGAACGTCAGTGTTTCAAAGTCAATGAAGATGGATTATATCAATTAAAAGATGGTCGTTTAATTCACAATGAAAATATAGCTGTCAGTTCGGGCGCAGTCGAGAACAATGCGTTTATAAAGTCAACTTTATTAAATATAGAAAGGTCTCAATTAATCCCAGACGATGATGGCGAGTTTTACCGAAACTGGCGACCAGAAATACAATCACCAGACGACATTTGGAACGAAATCGTTAAAGTCACTAAAATACCAGGTGTCACAACAGCACCAAAACTACAACCTATTGAAACCCGATTGGTAATGCTACAAACAGGTATGCGAGCACCAATGGGAATCAAAATAAAAGGACAAGATTTAAAAGAAATCGAAGCTTTTGGAATGCAGTTAGAAACCATTTTAAAAGAAGCTGAAGGAGTAAAGGATGAAGCCGTTTTTGCAGACCGTATTGTAGGTAAACCGTATTTGCTAATCGATATTGACAGAGAAAAGATTGCACGTTATGGTGTAAGTATTGAAGAGGTGCAAAACGTATTAAAAGTAGCTGTTGGTGGCATGTCATTAACCCAAACCGTTGAAGGTCGTGAGCGTTATGGTGTACGTGTGCGTTACCCAAGAGAATTACGAGCAAATCCAACAGACTTACAACAGATTTATGTGCCAGTTGAAAAAGGCAGCCCTGTTCCATTAAGCGAATTGGCAACTATTCGTTACGAACAAGGTCCACAAGTGATAAAAAGTGAAGATACCTTTTTAGTAGGCTATGTGTTGTTTGATAAACAAGATGGCCATGCAGAAGTCAATGTAGTTGAAAATGCGCAGGCAATTATTCAAAGTAAAATTGATTCAGGTGAATTAGTAGTCCCAAAAGGCATTAATTATCAATTTACAGGAACTTACGAAAATCAATTACGTGCCGAAAAAACCTTATCGGTTGTTGTGCCTTTAGCATTGGCTATTATCTTTTTAATTCTGTACTTCCAATTCCGTTCGGTGGGTACATCATTAATGGTTTTTACAGGGATTGCAGTAGCTTTTGCAGGTGGCTTTTTAATGATATGGTTATACGGACAATCGTGGTTTTTAAACTTCAGTGTCTTTGGTGAAAATCTGCGTGATTTATTCCAAATGCACACCATTAATTTAAGTGTAGCTGTTTGGGTAGGCTTTATTGCGCTTTTTGGAATTGCAACGGATGATGGTGTGGTTATGGCAACCTACTTAACACAAACATTCGATAGAAATTCACCAGAAACTAAAAAGGAAATTAGAGCATCTATTGTAGAAGCAGGTGAAAAACGTATTAGACCGTGTTTAATGACTACAGCAACAACCATTTTAGCACTCTTGCCAGTACTAACATCAACAGGACGAGGTAGCGATATTATGATTCCTATGGCAATACCTAGTTTCGGTGGAATGTTAATCGCTTTAATCACCTTATTTGTTGTGCCAGTTTTATATAGCTGGAAAGCCGAAGTTCAACTTAAAAGAGTATCAAAATGAAATATATAAAAACAATCTTTTTTCTTTTTTCTTTTCTCTTTTGTCTCAAAGGAAACGCTCAACAATTAGAAACATTAATTGATGAAGCGTTGGAAAACAATCCCGAAATTCAAAAATTCGAGTTACAATACAAAAGAGTTTCAGAAAAAGTAAATGAAGTCAACACCATTCCAAACACCGAATTTGGTGTCGGTTATTTTGTAAGTGAACCAGAAACACGAACAGGAGCACAGCGGTTTAAAGTATCAGCAAAGCAAATGTTACCTTGGTTTGGTACAATTACCTCTCGTGAAGATTATGTAACCGCATTGGCTGATGCGAAATATGAAGACATCGTCATTACCAAACGTAAACTAATGGCTTCGGTATCTCAATCCTATTACAACCTGTATGCAAACCAAGCAAAACAGCAAGTGTTGAGTGATAATATCAAATTGTTGGAAACCTACGAAACAATGGCATTGACTTCTGTTGAGGTTGGTAAAGCATCAGCAGTAGATGTATTGCGTTTGCAAATGCGACAAAACGATTTGCAACAGTTGAAAGATGTATTGCAACAACAGTTTTTAGCAGAACAAACGAATCTAAATAACCTTTTGAACAGGGAAAATAATGTTGCTGTTACAGTAGCTGATAGCTTAATGATACCTTCAGAGGACTTTGAAATCAATACTAAAAATCTATCTGTACATCCTGAATTGTTGAAGTATGATAAACTATATCAATCCATAGAACAATCCGAATTGTTAAACCAAAAAGAAAGTAGCCCTATGATTGGTTTTGGATTAGACTATATCAATGTGTCTGAAAGACCAGATATGAATTTCTCGGATAACGGTAAGGATATTGTAATGCCTATGGTATCGGTATCAATCCCAATTTTCAATAAGAAATACAAGTCTATTTCCAAACAAAACGAATTGGAACAGCAAGAAATCAATTATCAAAAACAAGAGCGTTTAAACAGTTTAAAAACGGTATTAGATAAAGCTATAAACGACCGAATTTCAGCAAGAATAAGTCATAAAACAGCAACAAAGAACATCAAGCAAGCTAAAGATGCGGAACAAATTCTTGTCAAAAGTTATGAAACTGGCACTATTGATTTTAACGATGTTTTAGATATTCAAGAGTTACAATTAAAGTTTCAAATGAGCCAAATAGAAGCGGTTAAGGGTTATTATTTACAGAGTACTATTATTAATTATCTAATTCAATAAAAAATGACACATACATATAAAATAACAGGAATGACCTGTGGCAGTTGCAAAGCTTCTGTAGAAAAAAGTTTAGAAAGCATTGACAATGTGACTAATGTTGAAGTTAATCTCGAAAAAGGAGAAGCTGAAGTTACAATGAGTAGCCACGTTGCTACAGAAACACTGAAAAAAGCGTTATCTGAAAAATATACACTATCTGAAAAGAAAGAAAAGAATGTGTTTGCTTCTTCAAGTATGTCGGCAATGCCAATGGAAGAAGAAAAAAGCAAACTACAGCAATTAAAGCCCTTACTACTAATCATCTTTTATATAGCAACCGCAAGTGTATTATTGCATTATAAAGATTGGAGTTGGAGTGCTTTTATGCTCGATTTTATGGGCTTATTCTACATCGTGTTTAGCTTTTTCAAAATGTTAGATTTAAAAGGCTTTCCAGAATCATTTAAAATGTACGACCCATTAGCAAAACGAGTCCCTGCTTATGGTTGGGTATATCCTTTTATCGAAACAGCTTTAGGATTAATGTTTTTAATGCGCTTTAAAGTAGAAATTGCTTTAATAATAACACTTGTTGTTTTAGGTATTACAACTGTTGGAGTTACTAAAACATTATTGGATAAAAAATCGATTAGATGTGCTTGTTTAGGTACAGCTCTGAAACTTCCTATGACAGAAGCCACTTTTATTGAGAATGCCATTATGATTGTAATGGCAGTATTAATGCTAATAAATTAAATAATAACCACTAAAATTTTAAAAATATGAACACGCAAGAACACAAAAACAACGAAAATGGAATGAGTAATTACACGAAGTTTTTTTTAATGTTAGGCTCATCATTCATAGCAATGTATATCACAATGTATTTAAACACCTATGAATTTGACCACGTATGGTTTAGTCTCACACGTTTTTATATGGTTTGTTTGGGTATTGCCACAATGGCTTTGATTATGTTCTTTTTTATGAAAAATATGTACAAGAATAAAAAGAAAAATATGGGTATAGTCATAGGTAGTATTGCACTATTTGCAATTGCTTTAGGATTAGTACGTGACCAAAAATCAACTGTTGGAGATGTTCTATGGATGAAAGCTATGATACCACATCATTCCATAGCAATATTAACAAGTGAAAGAGCAGACATAAAAGACCCAGAAGTCAAGAAGTTGGCAGAGGATATTATTAAAGCACAGAAGAAGGAGATAGAAGAAATGAAAGTAATGATAAATCGTTTACAGAATGAAAAATAATAAAACAGTCATATACATAGGATTACTCGCAGTAGGTTTGCTTTTGGGTTGGTTACTTTTTGGTAGTTCATCAAACGAAGAGACAGAACATAATCACAATGAAGTTTCAGAAACCAATCAAATGTGGACCTGTTCAATGCATCCACAAATTATGCAACCAGAACCAGGTGATTGTCCTATTTGTGGAATGGATTTAATTCCTGCCGAAAGTGGAAGTGATGGCCTGTTAGCAGACCAATTCAAATTAACCGAAAATGCGATGGCTTTAGCCAATATTCAAACAACTGTTGTAGGCAAAGGAAATGTTGATGGCAACACCCTTAAATTATCTGGTAAAATTGCTGAAAACGAAGAAGCTAATGCAGTACAAGTCAGTTATTTTTCGGGTAGAATAGAACGTTTGAATATCAGTTTTACAGGAGAAGAAGTCCGTAAAGGTCAATTACTAGCAACCATTTATTCGCCAGAATTGTATGCAGCACAACAAGAGTTAATTACAGCATCGTCTTTAAAGGAATCTCAACCTGCATTGTACAAAGCGGTTCGTAATAAATTGAAGTTATGGAAGCTATCTGAACATCAAATCAATCAGATTGAAGAAACTCAAAAAATAAAAGAAAACTTTCCAGTTTATGCAACCGTTTCAGGTACAGTTACCGAAAAATTAGTAGAACAAGGCGACTACATCAAACAAGGTCAACCATTGCTTAAAATTGCAAATCTCAATACGGTTTGGGCAAACTTTGATGTATATGAAAATCAAATCGATTTATTTAAAAAGGGACAAGAAGTTTTAGTGACTACAAACGCTTATGCTAATAAGGAATTTAAAGGGAAAGTAGATTTCATTGAACCAATATTAAATACCAAAACAAGAACAGTAAGCTTACGTGTGGTGCTTAATAATAAAAACGATGTATTTAAACCAGGAATGTTTGTAACCGCCAATATTGAACGAGTTTCAAGAAGTAATGATGAGGTATTAACAATCCCAGCATCTGCTGTACTTTGGACAGGTGAACGTTCTGTTGTCTATTTAAAAACCAATCCAGACCAAACCGTTTTTGAAATGCGTGAAGTTGTTTTAGGGAATCAAATTGGTAATGAATATGAAGTTTTAGAAGGATTATTTGTTGGAAATGAAATCGTAACTAACGGAACATTTACTGTAGATGCTGCTGCACAACTACAGGGCAAAAAATCAATGATGAATAAGCAAGATGGTAAAACTATGACAGGTCACGAAGGACATTTAGGTATGGATAATAATTCAAAAAATGAAAGCGACCATACTTATATGAATGAACGCTTAAAAGTGTCAGGGAAATTTCAAGAGCAATTAAAAGAGGTATACTATGATTACATCAATTTAAAAGATGCTTTAGTAAAAGAAGACTCAAAAGGTAGTTCAAAAAATGCAACTACTTTACTATCAAATTTGGGTAAGATAGATATGAAATTGCTTAAAGATGAAGCACACAATCATTGGATGTCATTAATAGATGAGATGAAATCTTCTACAACTTCAATAGCCGGTTCACAAGACATTAAAACCCAAAGAAATCACTTTAAACACTTGTCTTTACATTTAATAAAAGCGGTTCAAATATTTGGTGTTAAAGAAAAGGTATATGTAGAATTTTGCCCTATGGCAGATAACAATAACGGAGCCTATTGGTTAAGTAAAGAAGAACAAATCTTGAATCCATATTTTGGTGACGCAATGCTTAAATGTGGTGAGGTTAAACAAACAATAGAATAAATAAACACAGATAATAATTAAATTTTTAAAAATGAAGAAAGTAATTTTAAGTGTAGCTGTAATAGTAGCTATGGGATTAACAAGTTGTAAAAACGAAACTAAAATAGTTGAAGAAACTATAACAACGGAAGTATCAAAAGAAATCGCAATGACAGATTTATCTTTTGGCGTAAGAGGTAATTGTGGTATGTGTAAAAACACCATTGAAAAAGCAGCCAATAGTGTTGAAGGTGTTACCGCTGCAAACTGGGATAAAGACAAAAAGAAAATAGATGTATCTTTCGATAGTTCTAAAACAGATGCAATGGCAATTCATAATGCAATCGCAGCTTCAGGGTATGATACTGAAAAAGTTGCAGGTAACGAAGAAGCATACGATGGTTTACCAGGTTGTTGTAAATATGACCATAATATGGCTATGAATCAGTCTGGAGAAATAAAAGCTGATGACCATTCAAATCACGACCACTAAATAACAGTAAAAGAGTCTTTTTCGGAAGGCTCTTTTTTTATTCCCCACAACCCAAAACCCAGTTTTTTCGTGCCTCAAAATCCTCTGTCTTTTGTATTGTTCCGCTCACCTAACAAGTTTAGCGTTTTTTTGTCTTTTAGGTAATAGCATATTACAGCTTTGGTTTTTCATAAAATCAAACCAAACAGCAATAAGCTATTCTGTTATTATTCTATCATAAAACCCTAAACTCACCCAAGCTATGTTACATAATGCGTAGTTATAGCAACTAAAAGCGCTATAACGGTCATTATGTAAAATATCCGCTATAGTCAACGCTCAATTTAGAACTTAAAATCAAATTTAGAGCTATATTGAAACAGTAGTAAGATGAGGTAAGTTAAAATATTAGTTATCTCATTCATCTGCACAAAACCATCGTTAAGTCCAAGTATTCCTTATCTCAAGTCTTTGTTTGTTTCATTTCGTTAACAAATATCAAGTAACATACAGCTATAATTGAAAACCTTTAAATTGTGCTTAACTTGAAAATGCAGTACATAATAAAATAATAGTAAAAAGAAAAAGCCCTATGATACAAAACCATAGGACTCTTTCAGCTTCAAAGGTCAGAATGAAACTTATGCTACTTCTACGATATTTAAAACGTTATATGCGCCATTTTTAAGCGGATATTGAACACCGTTAATCTCTTGAAAGAACTCAACCAAAAGCAAGTAAATATCGTTTCCTGTACCTGTTGGCACACCTGCTGGAGTTAGTGTTTGCGATGCAGAAGTCGAATCAATTGCAATATTTACAGTCGGACTGTACTCAATCGCATTATCTGTAGTATCGAAGTCAACTTTTAGATAAGCCGATGTAAAACTAACGTGAGTCGCACCACTTGGATAAGCAATATCGTTTGTTGGTGTTAAATTTGGGATTGAAATTTCACCTGTAGAACCATCAACACTAAAAGGAACAAATAAAACAGCACTTAAAATAGCTCTATTATTGAAATCAAAGCCTTTTAAAGCAGCTTTACCCTCTGGTGTTGCTAATCCTGTAGCTACATTTCTTTCGCCTCTTATAGAACTTGTATCAAAGTTCTTAATTTTTGTCATTACTTGCGTAACACGACTTGAAACACGATTATCTTTTGCTTTAATCATTAAGTTTCTTGCAGAAGTTCTTAACAACTTACCAGAAGATGCAGAACTTCCAAATTCAGAACCATTTTCACGAGTACGCTCAAAAGCAGGATCGTTTTGAATACGCTCTTTTGAAACACCGCTTTTAGTCTTTACTAAATAGCCTTCTTTACCCTTGTAAAACGTCAAATTATCTAACGTTCCTTCGAGTTTAATAATACCTTTTAACTTTGCCATAACAATACGTTTTTTAATGATGAATAATCAAATATACGTGCTATAAAGCATCAATGTTTATAAGCACTTCCGTACTGTTTACAACTTGCCAAAACTTCCGAAATAGATAGTTTTTTCACTGCGATAATTGTCGTATATTGTATATAAGAGCTTTAGAGCTACGGTATAGCTAAAGTATAGTTAGAGTATTAATTTTAAATTTTGAGCCAATGAGCAGAATCTGTATTTACCCTAAAGACGTTCAAATAGTAACAGGTAAAAGTGAGCGTTATGGTAGGTCAATTATCAAGAAGATAAAAGACCACCTAAACAAAGAAGCTCACCAATTAGTTACTATTGATGAATTTTGCGACTTTATGGGCTTTGAAATCAGTAAAGTACGAGGATTAATCAAGTAAATTTCGTATCTTTAAGACAAGGTTTTAAAGGTGACCTATTAGGTGACCTCATAATGGTACAGGACTGAAACATCGATAAATAAAGACGCTGAGAAAGAGGTTCACTTACCTCTTTCTCCGCAAAAAACCCTGTAAGCTCAATGTTTACGGGGTTTTGTTTTTTTAGGTGTCAATATAGGTGTCAAAAGCCTCTTATTTAACACCTTTTTCACACTCAAATACCATATATAAAAAAATCTAAACTATTAATATATAGATGAGGTTCTTACTACACTTTATAAGCTATTTGCTTTTAGCTGTTCTCTACTATTGCAATTTCTTCTGGTGTTAAGTCATATAATTTGTAGACCATTTGGTCTATTTCTTTTTCTAAAGTTGTCGTGTCACTATTTTGATTATCCGCCTTAGCCTTAGTTATTTTAGTTGTTAATAAAGTAAAAGGTAAAATAACCTCATCTGGAATTTTTTTTATCGGAATTTTTTCTAAAAAAGTTTTAGAAATATTTACTGTTAGATTTGAACGATTAGAAAACATTAAAGCATAATACCAATTTATTAATTTAGAGTTTAATAAGGCTAAATAAACTGAATATAAATGTTCTCTACCTTCTTTCAATATAAGATTGTTTACACTATTAAAAGTGTAAAATTGATTATCATCTAATACAGCAGTAAGCGGACTTAAACCACCACTAATTCTTTGAATTAAAATTTTCTTTTTAGCCAAAAATATTTCTTCATTTCTAGCTCTATTTAAAAGATTATTATCATAAAGTATATAATTATTATTAAAGTCAATTCTATAATTTTTAAAATCTTTCCCAAATAAAAGAGGTTTATAATCTTCGTTAATTTTAGTATTAGCAATATATTTTTCTTTATCTCCATCTATACCTGGTGAAATAAACAAAAAATCATCACCCATTGGATATGTAGATTCTTTAATTTTGTCAATTATTTTAACAGTTGAATTATCAATAAAATTATTAATAGTGTAACTAACATTTTGCAAGAAAAAAGATTGTTTAACTGAATTAATTACTGAATTGCTTTTTAATTTAATTTCAGATTCGTCTAAGAAAGATTTATTTAATTCTAAGATTATTGTAGAAATTGTTACACCATCAAAAACCCCCTTGTCTAAATCGACAATTGAATAAATATTGGTTTTTTCTAATAAATATTTTCTTATTGCCTCCAAAGTAGTTGCTCTCAATAATCCATTAGGAATTATATAACTTAATTCTGCATTTTTATTCATTATATCTAATCCCCTTACAACGAATAAACCGAAAAGATTTATTTTATTAGTCTGAATATTTAAACCTTTATTTTCAGTGCCAATTTTATGTTTTTTAATATAATTTGCTACATAATCTTTAAAGCCTTCTCCAAAATCACTATCTCTTGTAAAAACATAAGGTGGATTCCCAATAATAGCATCAAAGCCAATATAACTTCCATCATCGGCTAATACTTCTGGAAACTCAAAACGCCACTCGAAAGCATTATTATATATGGCATTGTTTACAATTTCTTCTTTTTCTAAATAGGTTGCTTCTGCTTTGTTTTTTAGTTTTTTAAGATTATCTTTTTCTGTTTTTTTAATCTTTTCACCAAAGGCTTTTAGGTTTTTAAGGCGTTCTTCTTCGTTTATATATTCACCTTGTGCTTTCTGAAATTTGCTTATAAAAGCATTATCTAAAGTGCTTTTAAAATTATTTTTAACCTCATCTATAATTTGTAAAACTTCTCGTTTTCTGTCTTTACTATTGGTTTCTTTATATTCTGCTACGGCGTTTTTATAATCTGCAAAACTATAATTTACTTCTTTTCCTTTAAAAGCGTCTTTTAAATCATCCTCTAAATGAAACCTACTAATTAAGGAGTTTCCGCATTTAATATTTATATCAATATTTGGTAAGGTTTGTAGTCTGTTCTCTTTAGTATAATATGCGTTTTTAAGTAATTCAATCCATAAACGCAAACGACAAATTTTAACCGAATTTGGATTTATATCTACACCAAACAAACAGTTTTCTATTAAGGTTTGCTTTTCGTGAAATAAAGTGTGTTGTATGCGTGTGCTTTCTTTGTCTGTTGGATTATATTCAAACAACAAACCTTTGTCATCAATTACATAAAGCTCATCGTTTACAATTTCTATATCACAACGTAATGGCAATCCTTTAGCATCTACTAAAATACCTAAGTCTTTTTTTATAACAATTAACTCGTTTAATGCACTTACTAAGAAGTGACCAGAACCAACCGCAGGGTCGCAAATTCTAAATCCATTAATAATAGTATTAAAGCGCTTTAAATCGTCTATTTTAAAGTGTTTACTGCAATAGGACTGTAAGTCTTCAAACGTTTCTATTTGATCGTTTTCCTGTTCCTTAAATTTTTGTATTACAGCACGTCTAAGCATTTCTTTACACATGTACATAGTAATATAAGCAGGCGTATAAAATGAGCCTTCTTTGTAACCGTTTATTTTCTCGAAAATTAAACCTAATACCGAAGCATTAATTAATGATTTGGTTTCTTGACTGTCTTCAATACCTTCGTTTCCATCTGTTGCAAAATCATAAGCATCTAAAAACTGAAATAAATAATCTAATGTAGAAAGTTTGCCTTTTAAACGTTTTCCTTTAGTATCTTTTAAAACCGTATTACTAAACACTTCTATAGCATCATTATTTAATGCTGAAATTTCAAAAGCTTCGTTTTCTAAAGTGTTTCGTTCAAATAGCGAACTGTTTAGATAAGGAATATTTTTATACTTATCCTTATATTTTGGATGCCTTTCGTCTTCTTGTTTTGCTAATGCAGAAAAAAACAAATCGTTTAATTCATCAAATCCATTTATAAAACTAGAATTAAGAAATTTGTATTTACTATCCTGTTTATGGTATGCTAATAATTGAGATTCTAAGAGCTTTAAAAATAATATACGGTTAACCCAAGTCAAGCATAGCTCTAAACCAACATTAAATGCTTTCTCTGAACCGTTTTCAACGCTTTTAACATTAGCTAGATAATCTCTATCCTCTAATATTACAATCGTATTTTCTAGTAAAGAAGCATAATCTCTGCCTTTTTCGGATTTACGACTAATTATTTTTTTCCCTTTTTCTTTTATCTCTTCTAAACCTATAATATGCAGTAACTCATTATAAAAGGTTTTATTTAGTTGGTTGCTATCATTACCAAAAGAATGACCTAATAAGTGCACGTCTGAAAATATTTTATACAATGTATTTAGGTGCGCATCCTTTAGGCTTTCAAACTTTGTTTTTGAAAAATCTAAATGAACAAAAGGCAAGGTTTCTTGAACCTCATTAATATATTTTTTTGCAATTTCATCATAAAAAAGCTCATTCTTAGTAGTATCTTTTAATCCATCTCTAAAAGATTTATACTCTTTTAGTAATGCTTTATTTTTATAGAAATAATTATAAAAATCCTCCGCTTTAAACAAAAACCATTCATAACCATTAGTAGCGATGAGGTGTTTTATATTATTATTTTCATTATCTACACGTTCACGTAAATAGTATAATAATAACTCCTGTAATGCTTTACGATTTAGATTTTCTGTAGTTAGAAATTCTGCCTTGTTACTTGGTTTCTTAGCTTCAATAATTACTCCTACATCACTACTTGCTGTAGCATCAATATAAATAGCTAAATCAATTCTATCTTTAGTATTTATATAATTTTGACCATAAAACGTATTAGTAAAAAAATCTTTGAAATGTGATTTAATATGCTCTTCGCTTTCTCCATTATCATCACTTAGCTTTACAGCATCTATACAGACTTGTAACTGTTCTGTAAAATTATTTACTACCTTTCTTAAAGGCTTGTGTTTTCTGTATGCAGGATTAAGAGCTTTTCTAGTGCGAAGTTTATTCATTTATGTAATTACTTTTCAATTAATAACTAACATTAAAAGTATAAATCTTTAGAGGATTATAAGCATTATTTTAAATCTAAGTTTATATTATTTTTAACTAATTTTATTTTTATTATTATTTCACAAATTAAAAAAAGACAAACTGAATGGATTTAGAGTTATTACATATAATGTGCAAACAAGATACTCGCAATGGTTTTAATGAATTTAAAAGAGTAATAGATATAAATTTATTCACGTTTGATTTGAATGTTAAAGAAGACCTATTAAACCAACTTTCACAAGGTTTATGTAGTAGAACAGTGAAAGAGTTTGTAACAAATAACAATCTTTCAAATAAGCAATTAGAATATCTGAGTATTGTTATTGAATATTATAAAGCAATAGCTATAAAAACTGCGGAAAATTATAGTAGACGATTTTTATAATTTACTTTAAATCTATATTAATATTATGCTCTAGAAGAGCCTGTAAACTTGTAGGCAAGTTATAACCACTTAAAAATTCACCTGTTTCTATATTCTCCCAATCATTAGTTTTTGCATTAAATTTCCACTCATTAAAAGAACTTAATAATTTTGCTGAGGTATTTTTACACTCTGTCTCTTTTGGTGCATTAAAACCGAATCTATCAAAAATGCGTTTACCTTTCATTGTTACTAAAATAGTATTTAAAGCATTAATATAAATTTGTGCTGTAGTAGTTTCTTTTGCTCTCTTTTTTAAGTCTGGTTCTGTAAATATTTTACTGCCATATTTAATAATCTCTATTAAGCTTTTTTCTACATCACAAACTCTTTGAATGTCTTGACCTTGACGTAATGCAAATTTAGAAGTACACAACATTAACCAATCAGAAACAATTACCTCAGCCATTTCTTTATTTGCAGTTATTATGTGCAAATGTGGGTTATAGGTTTTTTTCTTTGGGTTGAAGTTACATTCTAAAGATTTTACACCTACTAGCTTTGCCCCTGTTCCTCTTTGGTGTCTTTTCCTATGCTTTGCATTTATTTTTTTAAAACCTCTTAATAAACCATCTATTCGGCTTTTTAGTTTATCCTCTTTTACTGCTTTTATAGTTATGGTTACAAAGTGAGGGTCTTCCCATTGTTTGATAATTGGATAATAGCGATTTATAATTTCTGCTTTTCGAATACTACAACATAATGTACAAAATCTATTTTTACAATATTTACCATACAATCTCCCATCTGCCGTAATTATCTTTTGTTGGCAATGGTATGTGTTCCAAAAGGCTTTTTGTAGTTCTGGTGTTTCGTTTTCTTTTGCTAAATCAATTAATTTAAGCATCATAGATTGTGTAATCGTTTTGCGCTTTGCTCTACCTTGTAAAACTTCTTTTTTGCTGAGGTCTGAACCTTCTCCATTAACAATTACTTGTTTATGTCTCGCTTTATTTGTCTCGTTATCTGCTAATGTATACATAACACCCATTTTAGGAAGCTATAAACCACAAACAAAAAAGGCTAAGCCCTTTTGTATTTAAGTGACTTAACCTCTGTTAATGCATTATCTAAATCAGTTCTTTTTATAAGTAAAATTCTACCTAATTTTTGAGCTGAAATAAACCCTTTTTTTATATAATTATGTACTGACTGTTCTGAAACCTTTAGAAGTTCTGCGGTTTCTTTTACTGTTAAATTCTCAGATTTCTCTTCTTCTATTGGCTTATATTTAAGCTCTAATAAAAGATTTTCAATGTTTTCTAACCTCTGGTTTAGGTTCTCAAATGGATTACTCATAACAAATCATTTTATAATTTGCCATAAATGTATATACAGGTTGAGATGGTAACTATAATGTAACCATTACCTCTTATAGTTACCTACTCTTTATTTTTGCTTGTTGTAGCTCTAAAAGGGCTATTTCTTTAGCTTTTGGGTAATCTTTAAGCATTGTATTAGCCACATAACTAATATTAGCTTCTTCTTTTTTTGCTATTCTGTTAGTATGATAATTTGTTAATCTATTATAAACTATCTGAAAGTACTTTGCGGTAGTCTTAATATTATCTTTTTTTATTAATTCTTTAATAGCAATCCATTTTCCCTCCGGATGGTTTTCAAAATACCCAAAATCCTTACTTTGTTGTAAATAATGATAATACAAAGCATAATGCACAACTGTAGGTTCTTTTTTCTTATTTCTACTTAAGCCTTTTATAGCAACCCCTTCTCTCTCTTCAATAAATATTTCATCTTTATAAAAACGTCTCTTATTCTCAAAAAACATCTTTTGTAAATCTAAATAATTTTCATCCTCGATTTTATTAATTTTATTACTTAAATCTTTTTCTTCGATGTCATTCAAAGTTGAGTTTATTATTTTAAGATTTGTTAAGGTATCTGAACTAGAGAACATTTTAGTTATAGTCAAAAAACCAGACTCTAATGTAAACCTGCATAGCCTATCTAAATCTAAATACATTTTTCCTTCTCCCTTTATAAACCTAAAACAATCATAAAACTTAACCGTTAGTTTTTTAAGATTGGGCTTATCATTATAAATATGTTTATTTTTAGATATTATACGAATAAACTCATTCGAAGCTAACATAAAAGTAACTTCCATTTGCAAGTAATATTTACTACAATTTTTATCTCCTACATCATTACTTTCTCCTTTGCACCACTTACAACCATCCTCAACATTATCAGGCAAGGACATTTTAACAGCTTCATTCAAAGCATTATTAACAATGTCATAATCTTTTTTTGTAACTAAAAACTGCTTTAAATAATACGTGTGATTTTTCTCAAAATCCTTATCAAAACGTTTTTTCAGTCTCTTATCAAATTTTAACTCAACTATTTTTTGCCCTTCTTTTAGATTTAACTCAAATCCAATATTCCTTTTTGCCATCTAATTTACTTTTTTTAGTGGTGCTTCATCCATTTTCCAAACTGTATGCATAAAATCTTTCCTTTCTTCATTATTAGGCTTATAATACTTATTGAATACTTCTAAGCTTTTGTGTCCTGTATAACTCATTATTATTTTGTCTGGAATCTTTTTATTTTTCATTATCGTAATGAAACTTCTTCTTGCTGTATGCGATGAAATACGCTCAAACATTGGGTTAATTTCTTCTATTATTTCTTTACCTAACTTTATTGTTTTTTTTACTTCTTCATTGTAACCAAGTAACTTAAATACTTCTTTTATATAATCATTAAATCTTTGATTTGATATTCTTGGCAACTTGTAATCATACTTTTTTAGTACATATATAGAAAAATCATTTAGCGGAACTTCTAAAGATTTATCTGTGTTTTTCTTATCTCTTACTTTTATAATACCGTTTTGAATATCCTTTTTAGCTACTTTAGAATAATTACTATAACGCATTCCTGTAGCACAACCAAAAACAAACAAATCTCTAACTTTTTCTAATCGTTCATTTTTACTTAAATCAAAATCAAAAACTTCCTGCACTTGTTTTAGAGTTAAGGCAATTTCATCTGTTTGCTGAGACTTTGGAGCTTTAAACTTTTGAAAATCTGTTTTGTATGTATAATTATTTTCTAAAGCCCAATAAAGAAAGGTTTTCATTAAACCTACATTTCTGCGAAGTGTATTTGCTGAGTGTGGTTTAACTCTGTCATTAATACAGTAATTAACAAATGAATTATAAAATACCTTATTAATTTGATTGAAGTGTAAACGTTTATTTCTAAACTCTTGAAATTCGAAAAGCAATTTTTTATTATACTCATAACGTTTAATAGTAGTTGGTGAATTACCTTCTTCTGTAAAATCATTTCTTTTCTCTTCTAAGAAAATATCATAAACCTCAAAAAACTTACTAGAAATGGATTTCGTTCTTTTAAATTCAATATCAAAATCATCTTTTACATCAGAAATAATTATCTCTCTTTTGGATAACTTGTAATTCTGTATGGTATCTTGGAAAAATAAAGAATAACGGTCTAACTGTCTTTTAATAGCTCTATGCGTTTCGGCTATTTTATTCCTTCCGTTGAGGTTATTAGGTTGTTTATTTTCATAATCCCATTCTTCTGGAGTAATATGTTCTCCTGTAGAATATACAAATCGACGCCCTTCATCTTTAAAATAGGCTTTTAAATAAATTAATGATAATCCAGCTTTATTAGGCTTTTTCAAATTAAAAGTACATTTCATAACAAAAATATTAGGTGTCATTATAGGTGTCAGTAAATATACTATTTATTATACTTTTAGAACTATAACAAAGTATACAGTTATCAACAAAGTGTTGATTATGTTAGGTTTAACTAAAATAAGCTCTAAGTAAATATACAAGGTTCAAATACCTCTTTCTCCGCAAAAACACTAAAATCACAACGAAAGTTGTGATTTTTTTTTATCTTATATTTTAATTAATCGATGTAATTTTTGCTTTTCTTTGGTATAATTATTGTGCGATTTAACAGACTAATCCAACAAACTAATTATGAAAAAACTATTAATTTTTTGTTTTATAATATTCTTATATTCTTCTCAATCTTTTTCGCAAAATTTAGATAGTTTATATATAAATTATTTTCAGGATACAAGGGAGCTGCCTTTTTTACATTTAAATAAAACTACCTTTTTAAAAGGTGAAGATTTATGGTTTCAAGCTTATGTTTTAGAACAAAACTCAAACCAATTACATCCCACAACTTCAAACCTTTATGTATCTATTTTTGATGAGTCTGGTAATCAAAAAGAACAGCATCTAATACATGTAAAAAATGGAGTTGGATATGCTAACCTACCTATAGATTCCACATTTTCTAATGGTAATTATTACATTAAAGCTTCTACTAATTGGATGCGGAATTTTAATGAAGATCATTCATTTACGCAAAAAATTTCAATTTTATCTGACAAAAAAAATAAAAGTAAATCCCTTACTAATGAAGACTTCTTTGAATTTGAACTTTTTCCTGAAGGTGGTCATCTTCTTGCCAATACCATTAATAATATTGGTATCTTAATTAAAGATGCTAATAATGAAGGGGTTAAAATTAAGGAAGGTAAAATCAAAAATAAATCTGGAGACACAATTGGAGAATTTACAACCAACTCATTAGGTTTTTCAAGCATTAATTTACTAGTAAATAGTAATGAAATATATACTTTCGAGGCTACGTTGTCCAGCGGAACTATTTTGACAGAAAAAACAGGTTTACCAAAAAATAAAGGGATTACAATCAATACTATACCTCAAGAAGATGCTTTTGTATTAAATATTTTGACTAACAAAGCCTCTTTAAATCAACTTGCAGGTAAAAAATATCGCGTTTTAATACATAATACTAGAAGTTTTAAAAATATATTTTTTGATTTTAATCGCAATGATTTGACCTATGCATTAGTATTACAAAAAAGTGAGCTTTCTAAAGGCATTAACATAATTACCATTTTTAATGACCAAAATGTACCTTTACTAGAGCGACTAATTTTTAACGAGTATGAAGAATTTGATAATCCATTATTGATTTTAGATTCTAAAGCTAAAAACGATTCGATTACCACAATACTTACAAATATTTCAAACGAAAAAATAGTGCTAAGCGCTTCTTTTTTACCTGCTGAAACAAAAGCGTATAAGCCACAGAATAATATTAAATCTCAATTTCTTCTTAATCCTTTTATAAAAGGAGTTATTGAAAACCCACAATATTATTTTAACAACAACTATAAAGATTTAGACTTACTATTATTAACTCAAGGTTGGAGTAAATACAGTTGGGATAATGTTTTTAATAATCCTCCAAAAACTAATTACAGTTTTGAAAATGGTATAGATGTAACTGCAACATTTAATAAAAAGATAAAATCTAACCAATCCGTTTTAATGTTTTCAAAAGAAAACAATTTAATTAGAGAAGTTAAAAACACCCAAACTCCTTTGGTATTAGAAAATACCTTTATTAAAAAAAATAGTACTATAGATTTTGGGCTAAGAACAAACGATAATATATTTAAAATATCACCATCCATCTCTTACGGTAACAGTTACATTAATGACACTTTTAATACAGAAAACATTATTGAAGAGAAGACTATCGAACTAGAAGTTGCTGATTTTGAAAGTATTTTTGAAGAGTACACATTATTAGACGAAGTGATTTTAAGCTCTAATAAGCGAGTATTAGATAATAATCCCTATGGAGCAGTGTCAATGTTAAGAAGTGCCAAAATGGAAAATATAATTATTCCTTCGGGCGAAACTATCATCGATTTTTTGAAATTTAAAGGCTACGGATATTCAATTGATACTGGATTTACACCAAGAGGTATTGATGAAAGTGAAAGAGATATTAACACATTTAGTATAGAAGGTGAACTTACTGGAACAACTTCTGCTAGAGGAAACAATAGTGAAGAAGGATTTAAACGTCCTAAGGTTAGAGTCTTTCTTGATGATAAAGAAGTAACGTTTAATCTTTGGGTTATTGAAAATTTAAACACAAATGCTGTTAAAGAAGTGTTTTATGGTAGAGATCCTGGTCAACTTGGAGAAGTCATTTATATATACACATTACTACCTCAAGAATACTCTTCAAATAGTACAAATTTCTCGACTATTAATTTCCCTGTCGGATTTATTACAGAAAAAGAATACTATACGCCTAAATATCCATCTTATGCTAACTCTACTTTTAGAGAGTTTGGTGCCATATATTGGAACCCTAACTTGGTAATTGAAGCTAATACATCCAAAAAGGTCACGATTCCTATTTACTATCAAAATGAAATTAAAGTATTTATAGAAGGTGTTTCTGAGTCTGGAGGTTTGATTTCAGAAACACAGCTATTTGTCATAGACTAATGCCAAAAAATACAACATAAGTTGTGATTTTATAATATTTCTATTTAAAGCAAATAAAGATTTTAAATGTATACATATAAAAATTATTAGTGCGTTTATGAAGTAGGTTTAAAATATCTAATAATGAAAAAAATATTGTTTTTCTGTTTAATTACCGCATTGTTTTCTGTACAATCTTTCACGCAAAACATAGATAGTCTTTATACTAACTATTTTCAAGACACAAGAGAAATAACATATTTACACTTAAATAAAACCACATTTTTAAAAGGAGAAGAACTGTGGTTTCAAGCTTATGTTATCGAGCAAAATACTAATCAATTACATCCTACTACTTCTAATCTTTATGTTTCTATTTTTGATGATCTAGGCCTTCAAAAAGAGCAACATTTAATTCATATTAAAAATGGAATTGGATATGCAAACATACCTGTAGACTCTACATTTATAAAAAAAGATTACTACATCAAAGCATCAACACAATGGATGCGCAATTTTAATGAAGACCACGCTTTTACTCAAAAAATCTCAATACTATCTGACAAAAAAAGTAGCGATAATACATCATTATCCATAGATAAATTTTATGAGTTTAAACTTTTTCCTGAAGGAGGTCACATACTTGCAAATACAATTAACAACATTGGCATCTTAATTAAAGACAGCAACAACAAAGGTGTAAAAATAAGCAATGGAAAAATTAAAGATGAAACAGGAACACTAATAGGGATATTTAGTACTAATATTCTAGGGTTTGCTGATGCAAACATACCTATTAAAAATAATGAGATTTACTCTTTTGAAGCTACGCTTCCAGACGGAACTATTTTAATTGAAAAAACCACACTACCGGAAAAAACAGGAATAACGCTAAACACTAAAATATTAGACGATGGTTTTGTACTAAATATTTTAACCAATAATAAATCTTTAAAACAACTTAATGGTAAAAAATACAGAATGCTTGTACATAACACCAGAAATTTTAAAAATATATTTTTTGATTTTAATGATACTAATAAAACCTATGCCTTAATTCTACAAAAAAAAGAGTTGCCATACGGAGTAAACATTGTTACTGTATTTGATGACAATAACGTACCAATAATTGAGAGACTAATTTTTAATGACTTTGAAGATTTTTCAAATCAAATACAAATCTCTTCTAATTATAAATTAAAAAACGATTCCATTGAGGCAGTATTTACCAATAACACAAAAGAAAAGATATTTTTAAGCGCTTCTTTTTTACCCTCTGAAACAAAAGCATACAAACCGGATAATAGTATTAAATCTCAAATCATATTTAAACCTTACATAAAAGGTTTTATAGAAAATCCAGAATACTATTTTAAAAATAACTACAAAGATTTAGACTTATTATTATTAACACAAGGCTGGAGCAAGTACAATTGGGATAATATTTTTAATAAAGCTCCAAAAAATAAATTCAATTTTGAAATAGGTATAGATGTTAAAATCCATTTAAACACACCCTTAGAAAAAAAACAATCTATCCTAGTTTATTCGCCAACAAATAATATTGTAGACGAAATTTTACCTAAAAATAATCCTCATATTATTGAAAATTCGTTTTTAAAAAAATATTCTGAATTTGAATTTTCGTTAATGAAAAACGACAATCCACTTAAAGTGACACCTATTATATCATACTCAAATAGTAAGATTTCAGATTATTTAAATTCTGAATATTTAAATATTAAAAACAAAGAATTTGAAACGCAGAAACATACCGTTTATAATATTGACGATTTTTTTAATGAAACTGAAATGTTAGATGAAGTTACTATAGTTGGTAAAACAAAATTTGATAATGAAGCTAAGGGTTTAACCAAAGCGTTTAGAAAGCTCGACCATGAAGATATGATATATACTGGTAGAAGTTTGTTTGATTTTGTAAGACCAATATATTTAAAATACTACTACTCAAAATATAGCTTGAAAGCAATTTACTTAAATGACAAGGTAGTAAGAAATGCAAGAGACTTATATCATGTACCTATGGAACAAGTTAGAGAAGTAAGAATGGGTACTGTCATGTTTGGGATTGGTAGGGAAATGCATGTGTATACATACTCTAATAAAGAATTTTTTAATTTAAAGAAAAATACACTTAAAATAAAAGCACCTGTAGGTTTTATTACAGAAAAACAATACTATTCACCTAGATACCCTTCTTATGACAATACAACATTTAAAGAGTATGGTGCTGTGTTTTGGAAACCAAACTTAATTATTGAGGCTAATTCTTCAGTTAACTTGAATGTACCAACATACTTCCAAAAAGAGATTAAGGTGTTTATTGAAGGTGTGTCTGAATCTGGAGATTTAATTTCTAAAACACAACTATTAAGCATAAATTAATGTCAAAAAAAAATCACAACATCAGTTGTGATTTTTTTGTTTAAAATTGTTCTATTATTTCCAAAACCCCTCAATTTCTTCAAGAGATTTACCTTTTGTTTCTGGAATAAATTTATAGGTTACAAATACAATTATTAATATAAAAGCTATAAATATAAAGTAAGGTAATGACCCATTCCATGGAGCACTATTATTGGTTTCACTTCCCATGACCATAGGAAACGATTGTGATACCACATAGTTTGCAGCCCACTGTGCTGCTACTGCTACAGACATAGCCACACTTCTAATTTTATTAGGAAACATTTCTGATAACAATACCCAAACTACTGGTCCCATAGACAATGCAAAAGACGCTATAAATAACAATACACCTATTAAAGAAATCATACCTACATTTTGTTGTTGCAAGGATACACCTAATAACAAAAATCCAACAATCATACCAATAGACCCAATGTAGAGTAATGGTTTTCTACCAAATTTATCTACTGTAAACATGGCTACAAAAGTGAATACCAAATTCACAAATGCTAACAGTATTTGTTGTGCCAATACATCTTCTTTACCAAAACCTAATGCTTTTTCAAAAATATCTGCTCCATAATATAATACTGCATTAATACCTGTAAATTGTTGTAACATAGACAACACTGTACCAATAGCAATAATTACTAAAATAGCTTTTGAGAAATAACTCACTTTTATTCCATCATTTGATTGGTCTAAAGAATCTTTAATTTGCTTCATTTCTAATTCAGCCTCAGTTGCTCCATTAATTTTATTTAAAACAGCTAATGCTTCATCATCATGTCCTTTTAATGCTAACCATCTTGGACTTTTAGGAACAAAAAATAAGAGTATTAAAAATAATCCACTAGGTATTAATTCTGACCAAAACATACGACGCCATCCAAATTCAATATTTTCTGCTTGTGTTAAATTATTTCCTATATAATACGTTGCTAAAAACACAACAAAAAAACCAATTACAATTGCTAATTGGTAATACGTTACCATACGTCCTCTAATGTTAGATGGTGCGATTTCTGCAATATACATAGGTGCATTCATTGAGGCTATACCAATACCTAATCCTCCTAAAATTCTAAAAAACACAAGCATACTTACCGATTGCGGAAATAGTTCTGGTAATCCTGAGCCATAAGCTGATAGTGTAAAAAATACAGCCGATATAATTAAGGACCACTTTCTACCAATTTTAATACTTAAAGGTCCAGCAACTATTGCTCCAACAAAACATCCTAATAATGCACTACCAACAACCCAGCCTTTTAAGCCATCACTTAAACTAAAATGCTCTGTTAAAAAAAATTGTGCGCCATTTATGACACCTGTATCATATCCAAATAATAAGCCTCCCAAAGCAGAGACTGCAGCAATTAGAAGTAAAAAAACACCTTTATTCATTTAATTAATTTTTAAAGTTAGTGTTTCAATATACTATTAAAACCTATTAAAATGTATTAAAAATATAAGATGTATGGTTTTTGTATAGGTGTCTTATGCAATCATGCTTAACTAAAAAGTTCTACTATCGCAATAACACTCAGGTGTTCCTTTTTTTACCAGTAATTTCTTCAATGTGTATTAAAAAAACTGCTGGAATGTTATCGTCATGTTTTTTGCTTGAAAACTCGTCTATAAAACTTGCTTTTTTATGTTCTTTTCCTAGAATAATGTCTTTAACTCCTAACGAAAACTTGTGCAAGTAAGATTTAGCATCACTACCAAACTTTTGCTCAAAAACACCATGCACTAAAACAGATTTCCAATTAGTAACATTATCAATAGTATTAATTTGTAAACATACATCTGGTTTAATTCGTAACGCATGCATTTTATGTCCATCTGCAGAGTAACATATTATGGCCTTTATATCCTGATCATAAAAAAACGTAATTGGTACAACAAATGGTCTATTTTGGTAAACATATCCCATGTGGCCTATATAATTATTTTCAAGGATATATTTAATTTCTTTTTCTTCTAAATTTTTAAACATCTCTATTCTATTTATATTTTAATTATTGTAAATTCAACTCTATTTCTAGTTTAGCCAATAGTAGTAATTCTGACTTATTTGTTTTTGAAAAACTAGAGGCTATAGCAATTGCAGTATCTTTAACTTTCTTTTTTATCTCATCTGTAAACAAGGTTGGGTTTGCCTTTTTATATTGTATAAAGCTTTTAAAACATTGTTCTGCACTATATTCCCTATCGTTATTAAGCCAATTAAATACATCAACTATTAATGATGCATCTTTAGTATTCCATTGATTACTAATGGCATCGTTTAAAGCTATAACTTCTGAAGTCTCAATTACTCCATCAGACATGGCAATAGCATAAAATAGCTTACCAAGATTTTGATAAAACTGATTCTGAATATTTTTGTTATTAGACATAGACTACAAATTAACTACTTAAAGTTAATCTTTTTATATTCAACTATTTATGACATAAATCAGTATTTAAGCATAATTCAAAACAAATTTGTTAGCTTTATAATATAAATAATACATTTTATGAGTCCTGTTTTTAAGGCGATTGCATTATGCTTTTCCGGAGGAGGTTACAGAGCTTCTTGCTATACTTTTGGGTGTTTGTCGTTTTTAGAGAAAATTAATCTTTTAGAACACGTCAAAGCACTATCTACAGTATCTGGAGGAACAATAACTGGTGGAAAGTATGTACAATCTTTAATCGAACACCAATCGTTTGACCAATTCTACTTAGAATATTACAACTGGTTAAAAGAGGATACACTTACTGAAAATGTTATAAAACATATTAAAAGTTATAAAGTTTGGAAACAACCAGAAAACAAACACAAGCATAAAAATCCAATTAATGCATTAGCCATAGAGTATAACAAACTAACCAACAACCGTACTTTAGGACATTTTCAAAACCACAAGACACATTTAGAGCGTATTAGCTTTAATACAACCGATTTTACTTATGCTACACAATTTAGGTTTCAGAATATCGATAAATCTGGTCGTGTTTTTGGACATAAATTTTTAAAACCTGAATACAGAAACTTAGAAGATCAAATTAAAATTGGCGATTGTATTGCTGCCTCATCAGCTTTTCCTGGTGGTTTTGAACCCATTGCTTTTCCTTCAGATTTTGTACCTAACACCAACCATATAGAAACTATTGGCTTAATGGATGGTGGCATTGTAGATAATCAAGGTGCTTCAGTCTTTTTGACAACAAAGGAAGATGCCAATCCCTACAGTTTATTTTTTATAAACGATGTGTCTTCTCCTTATGTCAATAAGGACAAAAACGAAACGTTTAAGTTTGCTGAAACCTCAAAACTCTCTAAAGTATTAACCATATTGTCCAATCCAATACTATTAGTTGGTTTTATTTTGCTTAGTATTTTTGCTTTTATAAAAAACTGGTGGCTACTCTACTCTATTTTTCTAATTATTTCTACATTTCAATTAGTGATACAACTTGGCTTGTTAATGTTAAGTATTAAAATTGGGAAACTAACAAATCTTACTGAAACTTTTAAAGTCGCGCCACATCGACTTGGAAAATATCTCATCAACAGGCTTAATAGTCTTTTAATCATGTCTGGTGTGGTTATGCTAAAAAATGACAGGCGACAAAACGCAAGTAAATTATATAATTCTTATAACGAAATTGCTATTACTTCTGCTATTTATGAACTAAGATGTAAAGACAGTGATAAACCTGAATTTGCTTTAGAATGGGAAAAGATAAAACCCTACACTAATGATATTTCTGAAAACATTAAAACCATAGCAAATCGCTGTGCTTCTTTTGGGACAAATCTTTGGTTTGACCGTAAAGCAAAAAGTAATAATATGTTGGATCAATTAATTGCTTGTGGTGAGTTTACTACTTGCTATAATTTGATAGCTTATTTGGTCCGTTTTCACGAGGATAAAATAAAAGGAAAAGATGCAGAATTAACAGCAATTTTTAATCTGCTATTAGAATACTGGGAACAATTTCAGGCTAACCCTTTATGGTTAGTAAAAGAGAGGTATACAAATTAATAATCATCAAACTCTTCAAGACTGTCTTCAAATTGTGACGCTTTTTGTGCTATATCTTTAACTCGTTTTGAATGACCAGTAGTCTGCCAAATTGCAAAAGTTAAGAACAATACAAATCCTATTATATGAAAAAGCAACCATTGCGGTTTATCTGTTCCAGAAGGTTTAACCACAGCTAAAAAACAAGCTCCTGCATAAACCGAAGCATATAAAATGGCATTTAGTAAAGAGACTAAATTATTTTTTAACATCAATCGCATACCTATATGTCCATAGCTAATTAAGTTTTGTCCAACTAATTTGTTTATGGCTTGTTCTAAATATTGCTTATAACCTTGTAAACCAACAGTTCTTTGGTATTGGTATAAAACTCCTGAAAGTATAAGCAACACAAAAAATGGCAAAAATTGAAGATAAAATTTAGTATCTGTTTTAGTGTTTATTGCCTTATCAATTGCGCTTACTCCCTCAATTAAAAAAAAGACATATCCACCTGTTAATACTAATGCACCTTGAGTAAACAAAAACTGATTACCTACAAATTTTTCAATCTTAGTATTTGTTAATTCGTAATCTTTTAATAGAACGTCTAATTTACTTTGCTCTAAATCTGAGATGGTGTTTTTATTTGGCTTGTGCATTTTTTAGTTAGATTAATTAGTGTTGTTAGACTCTAAAAATAGTCAAACATATTGAAAACGTAAAAGAAATATCTTACAAAAACTAAACACATCTATTGCGTATCTTTGTTATCAAGACAATCCTAAAACATGATTATACATCCTAAACATACCTTTACCAATAGCTTACCAGCAGATTCAATCGTAGACAATTCAAGACGTCAAGTCACTAAAGCTTGCTATAGTTATGTTACACCTAAAAAAACGTCAAATCCTAAGTTATTACATGTCTCACCAGAGATGCTTAAAAAATTAGGGCTATCAGAAAACGATGCCAAAACCAAAATGTTTTTAAACATTTTTACAGGTAATACTGTTTTAGAAAACACTAAACCCTATTCCATGTGTTATGGTGGTCACCAATTTGGTCATTGGGCTGGACAATTAGGTGATGGTCGTGCTATTAATTTATTTGAAATCGAACACGACAAACAAAACTGGAAACTTCAACTAAAAGGTGCTGGAGAAACACCATATTCCAGAACCGCAGACGGATTAGCAGTATTAAGAAGCTCTATTAGAGAATATTTATGTAGCGAAGCCATGCACCACTTAGGTGTACCAACCACACGTGCATTAAGTCTTGCATTGTCTGGTGATCAAGTACTACGTGATGTCATGTATAATGGGAATCCAGACTACGAAAAAGGCGCTATAGTCTGTCGTGTGTCACCAAGCTTTTTACGCTTTGGAAGCTTTGAGATTTTTGCAGCTAGAAACGATATAAAAACCCTAAAAACACTTGTAGATTATACAATAAATACTCACTTTAAACATCTAGGAAAACCAAATAATCAAGCTTATCTTTCATTTTTTAACGACGTAGCAATACGCAATTTAGATATGGTAATCCATTGGCAACGTGTTGGTTTTACTCATGGTGTGATGAATACTGATAATCTATCTATTTTAGGGCTAACCATAGATTATGGACCTTACGGTTGGTTAGAAGGTTATGAGCCTAGTTGGACACCAAATACTACAGATAGTCAACATAAGCGCTACAGGTTTGGTGCACAACCAGATATTGTGCATTGGAATTTATACCAATTAGCAAACGCGTTATATCCTTTAATTGAAGAGGCTGAAGGATTGGAAGCAGTTTTAGCAAATTTTGCTATTCAAAAAGAAGCTAAATACCTTCAAATGATGCGAAGTAAAATCGGTTTGTCAACCGAAGAACCTAAAGATGCCAACCTGATTCAAGAATTAGAAGATTGCTTACAATTAACAGAAACTGATATGACAATCTTTTTTAGAAATCTAGCCGATTTTGATAGCTCGATACCTACTAATGGATTACAAATAATTCGTGAGTCGTTTTATGAGATTAAAACGGTAACCGAAGCTGTAAAAAACAGATGGAATTTATGGTTTGATAGCTATGCAGACCGATTGAAACGCGACCCAATTTCAGCGAAAGCGAAAAAAGAAAACATGAATAGCGTCAACCCAAAATATGTCTTACGCAATTATATGGCACAATTGGCAATAGATGATGCTAATAAAGGGGACTACAAATTAATTGACGAGTTGTTTAACCTTTTAAAACAACCTTATGAAGAGCAACCAAAACATGAAAAATGGTTTGCAAAACGTCCAGAATGGGCAAGGCATAAAGTTGGTTGTTCCATGTTGTCTTGTAGCTCTTAAATTATGGACAAAATAGCATTTGGTGGTGGTTGTCATTGGTGTACAGAAGCAGTGTTTCAAGCATTGAAAGGTGTACTAAAAGTAGAGCAAGGTTTTGTGGCTTCAACTAATTATGATTCAAGTTATTCGGAAGCAGTTATAGTTCATTTCAATTTAAAAGACATTGCATTAAGTGACTTAATACAAATTCACCTTTACACACACAAAAGCACTTCTAACCACTCTATGCGTATTAAATATAGATCTGCTATTTACTATTTTTCTGAAGCTCAACAAACGCAAATCCAATTACTTTTATCTCAATTTCAAGTTGATTTTGACAATAAATTAATAACCAAAATTATTCCCTTTGTCCAATTTAAAGCATCAGACATTCAGTTTCAAAATTACTACAAAAATAATCCTAATAAGCCATTCTGTGAGACTTACATACATCCTAAACTAAAATTACTTCAAGAAAAATTTAGTAAACATTTAACGGATAACTAAGCGCTAAAAGCCAACAACAAAAAGCTATTTAGTATCTTTGTTAAAAAAGAAAAAGCATGTCAGATACTAAAAAACCTGATAATATTGTCTTTAATGAAGATACACAAAAATATGACGCAGCATTAAAACCTTATGCAACTAATGTTGGTGCTCCTGCTATACAAGTTACCGAAAATGTCACTTGGAAAAACAAAAACGTACACAAAGCCAATCAGCAGATAAAAGCTAAGTATTTAGAGCTAAAAGCAGAATATGAAAAAATGATGGCAGAGCTTGAATATAACAATTTGGTTTATAACGCTAAATTTAGCTTTCAGCCTATAATTGGAGACACTTACCATTTATACAGAGATAAAAATGGACAACCTTTTTTATCTATTATTGCACCAGACCAATGCAATTTTGATTTTATAGGAAGCTTTTACCTAAACTCTGAGCACATCTGGAAACGGATTGATAACGAAATAATAGATGACGAGTAAGCTTCAAGTATTAAGTCTTGTCTTAGATTTTGGATTAGTGGTATTAATTTAGATAGTTCAACTTATTATTTATCCAAACTTTAAATATCATAATCAAGAGTCACTATTAAAATGGCATAGTAAATACACCGCTAGATTAGCAGTTATTGTAATACCCTTAATGTTTAGTCAATTATTACTTTATGTGTATTTAGTAGTCACGCAGCCTAATACTTCAATTTACATCAGAACAGCTTTGGTGTTTAGCGTTTGGATAATTACCTTTTTAGTATTTGTACCGTTACACAACAATATAAACAAAGTAAACACCACAAATATTATTCTCAGTAATTTGATTTCAAAAAACTGGATAAGGACTATAATCTGGTCATTACTGTTTATATTAAATACGATTACATTTATATACTAACAAAAAAATCCCAAGCAAAAGCTTGGGATTCTTTGTATTTAATAGAAAATGTAAACTTAAAACTGTTTACTTTATACTAATTACTTTTTACTGCAATTAGTTTCCTTTTTTATAATCTGCTAAAAACTTAGCCAATCCAATATCTGTTAAAGGGTGTTTTAATAATCCTTCAATAGAGCTTAATGGACCAGTCATTACATCTGCACCTAGTTTAGCACAATCAATAACATGCATGGTATGGCGTACAGAAGCTGCAAGTATTTCTGTTTCAAAAGCGTAGTTATCATAGATATGTCTAATTTCTGCAATTAGGTTTAATCCGTCTGTAGAGATGTCATCCAAACGTCCAATAAACGGACTGACGTAAGTCGCACCAGCTTTAGCAGCTAATAACGCTTGACCTGGAGAAAACACTAAAGTGACATTAGTTTTAATTCCTTTATCACTAAAATATTTACAAGCCTTTACACCATCTTTAATCATTGGTAATTTAACCACGATTTGGTCATGTAATTCAGCTAAAGCTTCACCTTCTTTAACCATACCTTCAAAGTCAGTCGAAATCACCTCTGCACTCACATCACCATCCACTATGTTACAAATAGCAACATAATGTTTCATGATATTATCATGACCAGTAATACCTTCTTTAGCCATTAAAGATGGATTTGTTGTCACACCATCTAAAATACCCATGTCTTGGGCGTCTCTAATTTGGTCTAAATTGGCAGTATCAATAAAAAATTTCATTTAAAATATATTTAAGTTGTGTTTAATAATTATTTGGGCGTTTTAACAGGCTGTCACTACTCGCTCTCTTAGAAGATCTCAAACAGAAAGCCTTTACTGAGCAAAGACAAAGTATTACATCCTTAACGCACTACAAAGTTACAATTTAACTTAAGGGACAAAAAAAATGATATGAAATGATATTAACATTTAATCAAAAAAATGAAATGTACGCTTACAATCCAGCTTTTGTTGGTAATAATTCATTTTAAAATCATCATGATTCCATTGTAATCTCCAATCAAAAAGGGTTAACTCAAAATATATAACCCATAAAGAAAACAAACATAAAGTTATCAATATAACTCTTCTAACAATTATAAAAACTCTATGTTTAAGTAAATTTAAAAGCCTAATTATAACATAAAAAAGTAATCCCCAAAAAATCACATTTCCAATAAATCCTGATATAAAAAATTTGCCAGACATAGAAAACACCCAACTTCTATCTGTATTTTGTACAAACGGAAACCCATAAAAATCAGGCCAACGCTCGTCAGTAGCGCAAACAAACTTATAGGATATAAAATTTGGAAGTGTAAATCCTATTGCAAGACATAACGAGGCTAGGATTTTTTTCATATTACAACTTATAATGCTTTATTAACATCTTTTCATACACCTTATCTGGTAACAAAAATTTTAATACTATTGAAAATTTTTGCATAAAAGCACCAACCTTGTAATGTATTTTTGGGTTTTTCGTAATGATAACTTGATATACTTTTTTTGCTACTGCAATTGGTGAACTACTATTATCTACATGGTCGTCAATATCTTTTAACACACTTGGGTACTCAGTATATGGAGAGTCTTTTAAAACTGGTGCATGATAACGTCCTGCAGCAATATTGGTGGCAAAATCACCAGGAGCAATGTTGGTGAATTGTACACCAAAATCTTTAGTTTCTATACGTAAGGCTTCAGTAACAATCTCCAATGCGCCTTTACTTGCACTATAAATTCCTCTGTAGGGTAATCCCATGTATCCAGCAATAGAAGTAATGTTAATGACTAAACCAGACTGTTGTTGTCGCATGTGTGGCAAAACTGCCTTAATCACATTAATAGGTCCAAAAAAATTGGTATTAAAATTATGTTGTATTTGCTCTTGCGGAATTTCCTCGACAGCACCATTTATCCCAACACCAGCATTATTAACTAATACATCCAACTTACCTTCTGCTTCAATAACGGTTTGTACAGCGTTTGCAATAGTGGTAATATCGTTAACATCTAAAGCCACTAGTTTAAATTTGCTATTAGTATAATTAGAAGGGTTTCGGCTAGTACCATAAACAGTAAACCTTTTATCTGTTAAATACTCACCTATAGATTTGCCTATTCCTGAAGATCCTCCAGTAATTAATACGACTTTGGACATGTACATTAATTTAAAAGTTAAAAGTAAAAAAGTTGAAAGAGTAAAACTAATAACTCACCAAATATCTTGAAGATGCTTCAAAAATCTAAATTTTGGGTACAAAAAAAAGGCAAGCTACCTACATCACACCGCTACGACCGCGTACCTTTGCTTCGTTCCCGACCTGGAGGATTCAGCAGGAGCTGGTTGTGTAGGACTTGCCAGCTGCAAAGATACATACTTTTAAATTTTTCACAATGATTTTTTAAAATGAATTTTAATAAATAACTTGCTCTCAAATAAGTTTACAACATGAAAGTATTTAAACACCTCACCATCATATTTTTAGCACTAGTGCTTGTGTCTTGCGGAGCAAATTTAGAACAGCAAAAAAAGAGTTTTTCTATAACAACTAATGCTAAAAACGGAACGATTAGTATCGACAAAACACTAGAATTGGCTCTTAAAAATCCTAAAAATCTTGACGTCTCTTCTATTGTTTATGAATTGGATGGTAAAACTATTAATACTAAACAACCACTTTCTGATTTTAAATTAGGCGAGCACAATTTAAAAGCAACCATTAATTTTAACGGAGAAACTGCAATTGTTAACCAGCAATTAACCCTATTAAATGATAAAGACCCAAAAATACTGTCTTTAGAAATTGTGAATGTGTTTCCTCATGACAAGACGTCTTTCACACAAGGTTTAGAGTTTCATAAAGGTGTTTTGTATGAAAGTACTGGGCAACGAGGCGAATCTAAAATTAGAAAAATAGACTACAAAACGGGAGACGTTATTGCAGAAGTTGCGATTCCAGACAATTATTTTGGAGAAGGTATGACTGTGCTTAACAATACCATTTACCACTTGACTTGGCAAGCTAAAAAAGGATTTACTTATGATGCTGAAACTTTAGAGAAAAAAGGAAGCTTTAATTACGGAAAAAGTCAAGAAGGTTGGGGTTTTGCAAATGATGGTAACAAATTATATAAAAGTGATGGTACCAGTTTAATATGGACCTTAAATCCAGATACTTTAACTGAAGAGGATTATATCCAAGTGTATTCTACCAAAGGAAAAATTGGGCGTTTAAATGAAATTGAATGGGCTAACAACAAATTATATGCTAATATTTGGGAAAAAAACGGAATAGCAATTATAAATCCTAAAAATGGAGCTGAAGAAGCAGTTATTAACTGCATTCCACTAACGAAACAAATTTCTAATTTTTCTTTAAACGAAAATTGCCTTAACGGAATTGCTTACAATCCAGACACGCAGACGTTTTTCTTAACAGGAAAACGTTGGGACAAATTGTTTGAGGTTAAGATTGTTGAAAATTAGTATTCACTCACCCAAAAGTACCATACACTCATTACAGGTTTTAAAACTCTTATATCTTTTAGTTATTTGATGTAATAATCAAACCACCATGAGAACTGAAATTAGAGTAACCATTCCAGAACCTTGTCATGAAGACTGGAACACCATGACACCAAAAGACCGAGGTCGTTATTGCAAAGTTTGCGAAAAAACAGTCGTAGATTTCACTAATAAAACAGATGAGTACATCGTTAAAACCTATGAAAAAGAAGGAAAACTGTGTGGTCGTTTTAAACAACAACAATTAGATAGACCTTTAGCATACAGCAGAAAAGATAGTACTAATTATTTAGCAGTTGCTAGCACAGCTGTACTTGCCTACTTGTCTTTTGGTAATACTAATGCTTACGCACAACAAGAACCAAAAACAGATACGACTTCTGTAAATACAACAAATCACATTAAAGGAAAAATTGCACAATCTATATTAAAAACTAAGATCATTTCTGGACGTGTCATTGGTAATAATAACAAACCGTTACCAAATGTTTTAATATCAGAAAAGGGTACTAACAACTTTACTAAAACTAATGTTGAAGGACATTATACCATAAAGGTTAGCAATACTTCCGTACTAGTTTTTTCTCATGAAAGCTATCAAAATTTTGAAATTTTAGTAGAAAACAATAACTATATTTCTATTGAAATGGTTGAAAAAACAGAAATTAAAGATTCCGACAACACCATTACCATTTCTGGAGTTATAACAGATGAAAACAATTTACCATTACCAACTGCTAATATTGTAATAAAAGGGACAAACAAAGGAACATCAACCGATTTTGATGGTAATTATTCATTAGAGGTTAACAAAAATGATGTATTAACCGCTAGTTATATTGGATATGAAAGTAAAGATTATGTAATTAAAGATAACACATTAGTAAATATTAAACTTGATCCAGATTATTATTATGATGAAGTTATTGTTGGTGGTGCTTTCACTGTAAATCGACATTATAGAAAAACAAAAGAAGAAAGGTTAGAAATAAGACGCTTAAAGAAAATAAATAAAGAGAAAAATAGAGAAAAACGCCAAAAAGCTAAAGCTGAAAGAAAATGCAAACGTCTAGAAAGACGTGCAAATAAAAGTTAACAGTTCTTAAATGCGTTGTTAAAGTCTCTTAATTTTAATGCTTGATTAGTCGTTAATTCTATTTTTGGATAGACAACAACTAATCAACTTTTGAAAACGTTACTATACTTAATTTTCTTTCTTGTTGTATTCACAGCATCTTCACAAACTATTAGTGGTATAGTG
Organism: Olleya sp. YS; assembly: GCF_029760915.1. Taxonomy (NCBI): domain Bacteria; kingdom Pseudomonadati; phylum Bacteroidota; class Flavobacteriia; order Flavobacteriales; family Flavobacteriaceae; genus Olleya; species Olleya sp. YS. The sequence goes on from NZ_CP121685.1 coordinate 2,941,747, forward strand.
TACGACTCCATTTCTACAGTAGAAAACATTAAAATTGAAAATTTAGCGAATAATAAAATAACTGCGTCTAATGCAAATGGCGAGTTCTCTATTGGCGGAAAAGTAAATGATACTCTTAAAATAAGTTCATTATTTTATCATGAACAAATAATAGTGGTTAAAGAAATTCACGTTTCAGAATCAATTGTGATTGACCTAAAAAAAATAACCAATACTTTAGAAGAAGTACAATTAATTAATGCTTATAAAGAACAATTAGCAGATATAGAAGTTGTTGAAGTAACACTTAAAAATCAAATATTAGAAGACATTAAAAATAACCCTCATTTATACTCTAGAGGAAGTTCAAGTGCTGATCTTAATATTAAAGCATTATTAGGCTTAGTTTTTAACCTTTTCAAAAACAAAGATAAATATGAAGAAAAGCCATTTGTTGCTATAGATTATTATGCTTTAGAAACTTTATTTACTACATCTGCGATATTCACAAATGATTTTCTTAATAACACTCTTAGAATAGACAAGAACTATAAACACTTATTTTTAGAATATGTAGTCGAGCAGAATTTAAATAGTGAATTACTTGAAAAATCCCATGAGATTTATCTTATTGAAAACCTTATTGCTTTGAGTAAAGACTTTAATAAAATTGTAGATGATTTAAAAAAAGACCTTTTAAAGAAGAATTAAACCTTATAGATACTAAATCATTAATTCAAAAGTTATATTTTAGTCAACCAAAGTTACAATTACAATTTATGAAGCGTACGCTATATTTAATCTGCTGTATTGGTTTTATTTTGTTATGGAGTTCTTGTCGTAAGGATTTTGAATTTCAAGCAAGCACCGGAAACCTTGGTTTCTCTAAAGACACAGTCTATTTAGATACCATTTTTGCTAACATTGGCTCTAGCACCTATAATTTAAAAGTATATAATTCTAGTGATGAAGATATCGCTATCCCTTCTGTTAGATTAGAAAATGGTGATAATTCTGGTTACCGATTAAATGTAGATGGACAAGCTGGTAAAAGCTTTGATAACGTCCAATTATTAGCCAAAGACAGTCTGTTTATTTTTATAGAAACCACTTTTAATACTAACACAGAGCCATTACTTAGTAATGAGTTTTTATACACAGATAAAATATTATTTGATACTGGCGAAAACCAGCAAGATGTAGATTTAGTCACCTTAGTTAAAGATGCAACCTTTATCTATCCTGACAGAGATAATACCACAGGAATTGTTGAAACACTAACACTAACCATAGATGGTCAACAAGTAGAAACTGAAATACAAGGTCGCGAATTACTTCCTGAAGAGTTAACCTTTACTAATGAAAAACCTTATATTATTTATGGTTACGCAGCAGTACCAACTGGTGAAACCTTAATTATAAATGCTGGAGCACGTGTGCATTTTCATGCTAATTCTGGATTGTTAGTTAGTGAAGGTGCTACTCTAAATATAAATGGTGCTTTAAGTAACGATGAAGAATTATTAGAAAACGAAGTTATTTTTGAAGGCGACCGTCTAGAGCCTTTATTTAGTGATGTACCTGGACAATGGGGAACCATTTGGCTATTTGAAAATAGTATAAACAATACTATTAATTATGCGACTATTAAAAATGCAACAGTCGGAATTTTATCAGATGGTAATGCAGATGCTGCACAAGACAAATTAACCATTACCAATTCTCAAATTTATAATGTGAGTACGTTTGGTATTTTAGGTAGAAACACGTCTATAACTGCAGAAAACATTGTACTAAACAATGCTGGACAGTCTAGTTTTGGTGCAACATTTGGTGGAAAATATAACGTCACACACTCTACCATTGCTAATTATTGGGATAGTAGTTTTAGACAATTTCCAGCGTTATTAATTAATAACTTTGTGACAGATGCAGATAATAACGCGTTTATTACAGAATTAACAGAAGCCAATTTTAACAACTGTATTATTTACGGAAATGACAATCCAGAGTTATTAATCGACGAGCTTCAGGATGAAACCTCTCCAATCCCATTCAACTTTAAATTTACTAATTGTTTATTACGTTTTGAGGATGGTAGCAACTTTTTTAATAGTGACAACTATAATTTTGAAGACACGACACATTATGAAAATATGATTTTTAATCAAGATCCTAATTTTAGAAATGCATTTGAAAATGATTTAATTATTGGTGATGATTCTGCTGCAAACGGACAAGGTAATACCACATTTGCTAACCAAGTACCAACAGATATTTTAGGTGTTAACAGAACTGCAAGTCCAGATTTAGGTGCTTATCAGCATATTACTTTTGAGTAAGAATATTAATATGATAAAACAAAAAAAAACCAGCTTAAAAGCTGGCTTTTTTTCCGCGAAAGCGAAATATTAATTTCTATTTTATGCACTAAAAAGAGGTAACTCACTCATCATAGCGTTAACTTTAACTGCTATCTGGTCAAGCACAGCTTCATTTTCATGGTTTTGTATAACTTGATCTATTAACTCTACTATTGCCTCCATTTCGTTTTCTTTTAAACCTCTTGTTGTAATAGCTGCAGTACCTACTCTAATTCCAGAAGTTACAAAAGGCGACTTATCGTCAAAAGGCACCATGTTTTTATTAACGGTTATATCTGCTTTTACTAAAGCTTTTTCGGCATCTTTACCAGTAATATTTTTGTTACGTAAGTCAATTAACATCATATGGTTGTCTGTACCTCCAGAGATAATTTTATAATCACGCTTTACAAAAGCTTCTGCCATAGCTGCTGCATTTTTCTTGACTTGTAGCATATAATGCATAAATGGCTCTGTTAATGCTTCTCCAAAAGCTATAGCTTTTGCAGCAATAATATGTTCTAACGGTCCACCTTGGTTTCCTGGGAATACTCCAGAATCTAAAAGTGAGGACATCATTCTTAAATTTCCGTTTTTAAGCTTTAGTCCAAATGGGTTTTCAAAGTCTTTACCCATTAATATCAATCCTCCTCTTGGTCCACGTAATGTTTTATGTGTAGTTGTTGTTACTATATGACAATGCGGAATCGGATCGTTTAAAATACCTTTTGCAATTAATCCTGAAGGATGAGAAATATCTGCTAATAACAATGCACCAACACTATCTGCAATTGCTCTAAAACGTTTAAAATCTATATCTCTAGAATAAGCAGATGCACCAGCAATAATCAATTGTGGCTTTTCTTTTGTAGCAATCTCTTGAATTTTGTCATAATTTAAAATACCTGTTGCCTCTTCTACTCCGTAAAACACAGGATTATATAATTTTCCTGAAAAATTAACAGGAGACCCATGGGTTAAATGTCCACCATGTGACAAATCAAAACCTAAAATTTTGTCACCAGGTTTTAATACTGCATGATATACGGCTGTATTAGCTTGACTTCCAGAGTGAGGCTGCACGTTAGCATATTCGGCTCCAAACAACGTTTTTGCTCTGTCAATTGCAATTTGCTCGACTTCATCTACCACTTCACAACCACCATAATAACGCTTTCCAGGATAGCCTTCAGCATATTTATTGGTTAATACAGATCCTGCAGCTTCCATAACTTGGTCACTTACAAAGTTTTCTGATGCTATCAATTCTATTCCGTGTAATTGTCGCTCTTTTTCGGCTTGAATAAGTTCAAAAATCTGTTCGTCGCGTTGCATATTGTAATTAGAGTTAAATTTTTATCAAAAATAAGAAATACTACTCTTAAATAATTCAAAAAACATATATTTACTTATAATTTATAAACAACAAATTAACATACCTCAATATGCCATTATCCGCAAATAATCCAGATAGAAAGTCTTGGCTTCACGTCGATAAAAATTCAGATTTCCCTATTCAAAATATACCTTTTGGTGTGTTTTTAACAAGAGATGATATTATTACCATCGGAACTCGTATTGGTGATACAGCAATAGATTTGGGTGCTTTGCATCAGTTAGGTTATTTTGAGGGGATTCCGTTAACCGACGATATCTTTCTTCAAGATACACTAAACGATTTTATTGCAGATGGACGTAAAACGTGGCGTTTGGTAAGAAATAGAATTGCTGAAATATTTGATGCTGATAATAATTCATTGAAAAATAATGTTAAGCATAAAGAAATTGTGCTATTTAGATTAGATGAAATTGAAATGCAATTACCAGTTCAGATTGGTGATTATACCGATTTTTACTCTAGTATAGAACATGCGACCAATGTAGGAACTATGTTTAGAGATCCAGATAATGCGCTTTTACCTAATTGGTTACATATTCCAGTGGGTTATCATGGAAGAAGTAGTTCTATAATTCCGTCTGGAATACCTGTGCACAGACCTCAAGGTCAAACATTACCAGCTGGAGCTTCAGAGCCTGTTTTTGGACCAAGTAAATTAGTGGATTTTGAATTAGAAATGGCGTTTATCACCACAGATGCTAATGATTTAGGCGAACCAATACCTGTAGATGAAGCAGAAGAATACATCTTTGGGTTGGTACTATTTAACGATTGGTCTGCACGTGATATCCAAAAGTGGGAATACGTTCCTTTAGGACCGTTTTTAGCCAAAAACTTTGCGTCATCAATTTCTCCTTGGATAGTAACCTTAGATGCGTTACAACCGTTTAAAACAGACAGTCCAAAACCACTTAAAAAGCTATTACCATACTTACAACAAAACGGTAAAAAAAGTTACGATATAAACTTAGAAGTAGCCATTCAGCCAGAAAAAGCAAAGGAAACTGTTGTGACCAAGTCCAACTTTAAATATATGTATTGGAGCATGTCGCAACAATTGGCGCATCATACCGTAAATGGATGTCCAGTAAATTCTGGAGATATGATGGGAAGTGGTACTATTTCTGGACCAACTCCAGACAGTTATGGATCAATGTTAGAACTATCATGGAGAGGTGAAAAACCTATTAAAATGAAAGATGGCTCTGTGCGTAAATTTATCAACGATAACGATACTGTTATTATGAGAGGGTATTGCGAAAAAGAAGGCACCAGAATTGGCTTTGGAGAAGTTAAAACAAAACTGTTACCCATTTTTGAGCCTAAAAAGAATAAATAATAACTTACTATAAGTCAAAAACTTAACCCTTAAATTATATAATTTAAGGGTTTTTTATTATCGTTTGGCACGCATATTGAATTTCTATTATAATAGAAACCAATTAAATCCAAAAAAGATGAAAAATTTTACACGTATTACAGTACTTCTTCTGGTACTAACATCTTGTGTTGGAAGAAAACAAATCCAGAAGCAATTACATTCTGGTAATTATGATTTAGCCATTACCAATGCGCTAAAAAAATTAGAAACTAATAAAGACAAAAAACGTAAATATGATTACGCGTTGATGCTTCAAGATGCTTACTATAAAGTGGTTGAAGAAGATATAATTGCATTAAATCATTTAAAGTCGGATGGTAATCCTGCTAATTACGAGATAATATTTAATACGTATTTAGAGTTAGACTCGCGTCAAAATGCCATAAAAAGAGTATTACCACTACAAATTGAGGGTAAAACTTTAAAGTTTGACTTTAATAATTATACAGATGAAATTATAGACTATAGAGCAAAAGTCTCTGACTATAAATACACAGAAGCTTTACAATTAATGCAATCTGATGATACATTTAAAAATCGTGAAGCCTATAGATTACTAAATCAGATAGAAAACATAAATGCAAATTTCAAAGATGTAAGACAACTAATGGATGAGGCACACTTTAAAGGCACTGATTTTGTTTTGGTATCTATAGAAAATCAAACCCATCAAATCATACCACAACGTTTAGAAGCAGACTTGTTAAATTTTAACACCTATGGTTTAAATGATTTTTGGACAGCTTATCATGCTAATGTGGATGAAAATATTGAGTACGATTATGCGATGCAATTGCAATTAAGACGTATAAATGTCTCTCCAGAGCACATCACCGAAAGACAGTTAATACGTAAAAAAAATATTATAGATGGATGGGAATATGTCTTAGATGATAACGGAAATGTTGTTAAAGACAGCTTAGGTAATGATGTTAAGCAAGACAAAATTGTAACGGTTAAAGCTAGATTTTTTGAAGTTAACCAATTAAAATCGACGCAAGTAGTTGCCAGAGTGGTTTATACAGATTTAACTAGAAATCAAATATTAGATAGTTTTCCAATGGATAGTGAGTTTGTATTTGAAAACACTTTTGGAAGGTTTAGAGGAGATGAAAGAGCCTTAACTGAAGAAGACGTCCAGTTACTTAGAAATAGACAAATACGTTTCCCTAGTAATGAGCAAATGGTTTATGATACAGGTGAAGACCTAAAGTATAAACTAAAAAGCATTATAACTAGATATAGTTTTAGAAGTTAAAACATCCAAAACGCCCAAATTAATTTGGGCGTTTTTAGTAATAAGTAGTAAATTAAGGCATAAATGTTGTGGCATTTAAATAAACTAACCATTATGCGCTATTCTATTTTTACTATTATTTTATTTATTTCAATTTCCGCCTTCTGCCAAGACAGTGTTAAAGAAAACCCACTTTATTCTATAATAAAAAAAAATAAAAAGTTCCATAATTATAATATTGAAAACTTTTATCTGCACACAAATAAAAGCATTTATTTTACTGGGGAAAGTGTGTTTTTTAAGGCTTATGTAGTCAATGAACATAACAATAAGCCAAACTCAGAAACCACTAATCTTTACATTAATCTCTATGATTTTAATAATATCTTAGTTTTAAGTCAATTATTTTATGTAGAAAATGGTAAAACTTATGGTTCTGTTAAGTTACCTAAAGATTTAAAATCCGGTGAATATACACTACAGTTAGATACCTATTGGAATAAAAACTTTAAAAAAGGATCTAACTTTTCAATTTTGATTCAAAATCTTGACGATTCAAAATCTGTTATCTCTGATAGCAAAACTATTCAAGACATTGGTAATTCTATTATTACCAACAATAGCACAGCACAAAATTCTGAAACAGAAACATCGGGTTTCCAGTTAACTAAAAGCAACTCTGACAACTCTGACCGTATCAACTTTACATTGTTAGCAAATAAAGAGGCTATCGCTAATAGAGAAAATAAGTTTGTTTATGCTGCACTTCATAAAAAAGGATACATTACCAATACTGCATCATTTGTATTATCAGAAAAGTTTTTAATGTACAGTATTAACTTTCTTAAGAAGGATGTATTAGAGGGTTTAAACACTATATCTCTATTTGATAGTGATAATAAACTTTTAGCAGAAAATAGATTTTATTATAAAGCAGAACAACATGCAGATATTTTAGCAAAAAAAATAAACCAAACTAAAGACTCTTTAACCCTTGACCTTACATTAATTAATATCTATAAAAAAGCTAATGTAAGTATTAGTATACAGCACCAAGATAGCAAAGTAATAGATTACAACTCAACTATAACAAACGTACTATTAAATGAAAATTTTAATACTCCAGAACAATTAACTCTAAACTACAACCAACAAAAAAACAGCTTTCCGTATCAATCCATTTTAGATAAAACACTTTTGTATGATAATGAAAGAGGGTTAAGAATAAAAGGTCAATTAAATACCAAGTTGGATAATCCTAGCAATTATAAAATTACGTTATACTCTAAGAAGGATAATATTTTGATTAGTAAACCACTAAATGAAGATAGAAGTTTTGAATTTAACAATCTGTTTTTAACATATCCATCCCAATATTCATTGACATTGACAGACGAAAATGAGAAAAATAAAGAAGGTCATTTTTTTATTTACAATACATTTATAAACTACAAAGCAGATTCTATTTTACAAAAACCACTGTTAAAAATAACTAAAACAACCGTTTTAGAAAAATCTAATCTACCTACTAAAATTACAGATGATATTGACCTTCCAATATCCAAAAATGTAGAGTTATTAGATGAAGTGGTTTTAAAAAACGTAGGAAGAAAAAATGATAAAAGAATTAAAGAAATATTAAAAGAAAACTCTTATTTAGGAATAAAAAACGGATTTTCAGATTACTATTTAATTGATGAAGACAAAGACAAAACAACCCTAGAGCAATACTTAAGAAATGTTAGAGGATTAATTGTTTTTAGTTATTTTGGAGATATTTATGTTATGGACAGGAGAGACAAAACACTTGTATCTATAGTTATAGATGGACATCCAGAAAGTCAAGTAGGAGGTTTTAGGTTAGCAAATGATCAAGTAACAAACTACGAGTTAATAACCTATGACATCACAGGAGTTGGAAGTATGTTTAATAACCGACTAAACCTTGTAAGTAGAAAAAACTTAAGTGGCATAAAAAACAAAAAGGTAATATCAAAAATTTACAAAACAATAAAAGGCTATAGTTTTAACCAAGAAACATTAAATGATAACAGTTTAATTTACCCAAATAAGACCTCAGAACATTCATTTAGTACTTTAGATTGGATTCCAGATTTAGCATTAAATCCAAATACCTCTAACATAATTTCAATTAAAAAACCAGAACATGATAATGTAAAACTAATTATTAATGGAGTTAGTGAAGATGGAGATTTGATTTATAAGGTGATAGATCTTTAATGTTTAACGTTTATTGCTTTAGTTACAATCTAACACATAAACAGTTATTACATCTATAAGTACTGATTCAAATAAAAGAAAAGAAAAATGTGATTACTTCTTTAAACCAAAACCTTTAGGAGCTTTTAATTTACCAGAATCATACATATTAATGTAAATAGACAACGTGTCTTTTGACCCTTCCCAAGTTACTCGATAATTATCAAGCATAGCACTTCCCATAAATCCATTTTCACTTTTTACTGGACAACAACTTCCTGCTCTGAAGTAAGAAATTTCTTCTCCATTAGGACCAGTTAAAGCATTTAAATACCTTCTTTCGTTTAAAGGTCCTTCTTTTGTTTTTGCTCCTCCAACTTCTACAGGGTTTTTTGAAGTTAGTCCATATGTTTTATCTGTAGAAATTTCATTTATAACAAATGTATTATAGTCCTTAAGAATTTGAGCTTGATTTTTTGATACATTTTTTGAAGCGCTTTTTGTAGAAGTACACGAAGCAAATAAAATAATAATGCCTACTAATGCTAATTGTTTCATCATTTAAAGAGAAGTATTAATTAAAGAAAATCTATAACTAAACTAGTCAATAAAAAATTAATACACAAAAGACGTTTTACAAAAACCTTTCTAAATCAATCTCATTAATCTCTCCATGACTGGCATGCGCAACCACTACTCCATTTTTAATAATTAATAATTGTGGACTTTGATGCATCACTTGAAAATGGTATCCAACCTCATTAGACATCTCTCTGTAACTTAATAAATCTAAATAGTATACATCTAAATTGGCATCAACATTAAACGCTTGAGTAAATTGGTTAAGTACCATTTTACTAATTCCGCAACGTGTAGAATGTTTAAAAATAACTTGTGTTTTGCTTTTAGACAACGCTTCAATATCCTTTAACTGATTGACTTCCGTTAAAGGCTTCCATGGAAGCACTTTGTCTTCTTTTGGTTCAGATGAACCGCCTAATATATTTTTAAAAAAACCCATAGTTTAAATGTCGTATAATACTTTTAAACTTACAAAAATTATTCCTTTATAAACTTAAAAGTGTTAGAGGTATTATTATCAAACTCCAACTTCATAAAGTAAATTCCTGCATTTAAAGCGGATGTATCATAAACTAAAGTAGTGTTATTAATATTAAATTGCTTTTGTGTCACTAAACGACCAGCAACATCTAAAACTTGAAGTGTTCCATGGTGTTGACTAGTATTGCTAATTTTAATATTTAAAATATCAGTTGCTGGATTCGGAAAAACCAATATATTGTCGTCCAAATTTATATCCGAAACAGATAGTGTGCTTTCTTGATAGACTCTTACATAATCAATTTCCATAGTATCTTGGTTAAAACCAGATTGGATTGGTCCACCTAAATTTCCGCCCATCGCTACATTTAATAAAATATAAAACTCTTGATTAAAAGGATCGACCGTCGTTAATTGATTAATTAAAGTCCCATCCATGTAAATTTTCATGTTTTGCTCACTCCAAACCAATTCGTAAATATGAAAATTTTGAGATGTATCAGCATTGGATGTTGCAATACTATTACTATCATACATATAGCCATTACCATTATCCCAATGCCAAGTGGCTAAAATTTGATTTTTAGCAATATTGGGTTCCATAATATCAATTTCTCCACAAGCTGGCCAAGAGGTGGTACCAAATCCTTGATTATCCCAATAACCACCATCCTCGTTAATGTTTTTACCTAATAACCACATTGCTGGCCAAGTTCCTGCTATAGATGGTAGTTTAGCACGAATTTCTACTCGTCCATTCTTAAAAGAAAACTTAGAATTTAATCGTGCAGAGGTATAATTTTTAGTCACACCTTGATCTGTGTATGTTTCGCCTTTTGCTACAATCTTTAAGCTTCCGTTATCTCTGTAAGCATTATCAATACGATTAGTATAGTGTTGCTGTTCGCCATTTGCCCAACTATCACCTGCAATTAATTGTGTTTGCATAAACCATTTATTGGTATCTATTGCACCAGACCCATCAAACTCGTCAGACCACACTAAATTATCATAAATAGGATCTGTACTAATACTATCATAATACAATACATCGTCTAAATAGGCTAATACGTAATCATAGTTATTCTCACCATTTACCTGAATTACAACTCTGTTGAAATCAGTTCTTTGCACAGGTGGTGGCGAATTTCCATCTAAATTTATATAATTGTCATTCTCAAAATCAAAAGTCACTTCTTGCCAAGCATTTAATGCAATGGGTTTAATAATTTCAGATTGAGTCGTCCAAGGTTGTGCTAAGTTTTTATCCTGAAGTTTTAACGATATTTGATTAGTCTGATTACCAGTCAATCCACTAGATGGTACATAAATCTTTAAACTAAAACTGTTTTTAACAGTTAAATCAAAGTTAGTATTTACATCAAATTGCACATTAGCGTATTGTCCACCAACATCACTATACTCTAAAACAGTATTGGAAGTATTTATACCTTGTTGGTAGGGATTTGCATAATTAATATTCATCCCACAATTATCTCCATACCATGAGGTAATGGTTCCGCCACCTTCAAAATCGTCTTGAACAACTTGAGCATTAACTAAAGAACAAAGAAAAAATAGTAACAAATAAAAATGGCGCATAATTATAATTTTACTCAAAAATAAGGTTAATCGGTTCAAGTGTCTAAAATAGATACTATACACAAGCCATACAGTCCATTTAAAAACTATTAAAACAGACAAAATGTCTTTAAAATCAATACCTAAGATGACTTTTTGGCATTAAAATAGTAGAATTTACAATTGGTAAGATAATTGACCTATAGTGATAGTAATTAAAAAAATTAAAAATCATTTTCGCTGTAGCGGAAGTAAAAAATAAAAATATGAACCCAAATAATTATACAATTAAATCGCAAGAAGCCATACAACGTGCGCAACAAATTGCGCAAAGTTATGGGCATCAACAAATAGAAAATGAGCACTTTTTTAAAGCTATTTTTGAAGTTGATGAAAACGTATTACCATTCATCTTAAAAAAACTGAATGTAAATATTAATGTTTTAGAACAAGCTTTAGACAAACAACTAGAAAGCTTTTCTAAAGTTACAGGAGCAGATATTATGTTATCCAGAGAAGCTGGAAAAACCTTAAACGAAGCCTCAATTATTGCAAAAGCAATGAATGATGATTACGTCTCTGTCGAGCATTTTATACTAGCAATATTTAAATCTAATAGCAAAATAGCACAAATGCTTAAAGACCAAAGCGTAACCGAAAAAGGTTTAAAAGCTGCTATTGACGAATTAAGAAAAGGAGACCGAGTAACCTCTCAAAGTCAAGAAGAGACGTACAACTCTTTAAATAAATATGCTAAAAATTTAAATCAATTAGCCAAAGACGGAAAACTAGATCCAGTGATTGGTCGTGATGAAGAGATTAGACGTATCCTTCAAATCTTATCCAGACGCACAAAAAATAATCCTATTTTAGTGGGTGAACCAGGAACTGGTAAAACCGCTATTGCAGAAGGATTAGCACATAGAATTGTTGATGGTGATGTCCCAGAAAACCTAGTAGATAAACAAATTTTTGCTCTAGATATGGGAGCATTAATTGCAGGTGCAAAATTTAAAGGCGAATTTGAAGAACGTCTTAAAGCTGTCATCAAAGAAGTAACCGAGAGTGATGGCGACATCGTATTATTTATTGACGAAATCCACACATTGGTTGGTGCTGGTGGTGGACAAGGTGCAATGGATGCTGCAAATATCTTAAAACCAGCTTTAGCTCGTGGAGAATTACGTGCTATTGGAGCGACTACTTTAGACGAGTACCAAAAGTACTTTGAAAAAGATAAAGCATTAGAGCGTCGTTTCCAGAAAGTAATGGTTGATGAGCCTGATACAGAAAGTGCCATTTCTATTTTAAGAGGTATTAAAGAAAAGTATGAGACACACCACAAAGTACGTATTAAAGATGATGCTATTATTGGCGCAGTCGAGTTATCTACAAGATACATTACTAACAGATTTCTTCCAGACAAAGCAATTGACTTAATGGATGAAGCTGCTTCTAAATTGCGCATGGAAATTAATTCTAAACCAGAAGAATTAGATGTTTTAGATAGAAAAATCATGCAATTAGAAATTGAAATTGAAGCGATTAAGCGTGAAAAAGATGAAGTAAAACTTAAGAGTCTACGCTCTGAATTAGCTAATCTTAAAGAAGAACGCAATGAGATAAATGCCAAGTGGAAAAGTGAAAAAGAAGTTGTCGATAATATTCAAAACACTAAACAAAATATCGAAAACTTCAAGCTAGAAGCTGAAAAAGCTGAGCGTGATGGCGATTATGGTAAGGTAGCAGAGTTACGTTACGGAAAGATTAAAGAAGCGCAAGAAGAACTGGAAAAGCTTCAGAAAAACTTGCAAGACAATCAGTCGGAAAGCTCTTTAATTAAAGAAGAAGTAACTTATGAAGATATTGCTGAAGTTGTGGCTAAATGGACAGGAATTCCTGTCACTAAAATGTTGCAATCAGATAGAGAGAAGCTTTTAAAATTGGAAGACGAATTACACAAACGTGTTGTTGGTCAAGACGAAGCTATTGTAGCTGTAAGTGATGCGGTTAGACGTAGTCGTGCAGGTTTACAAAACCCACAAAAACCTATTGGTACCTTCTTATTTTTAGGAACCACAGGAGTTGGTAAAACCGAGTTGGCTAAAGCATTAGCAGAATATCTGTTTGATGATGAAAGCGCAATGACCAGAATAGATATGAGCGAGTACCAAGAGCGTCATGCAGTAAGCAGATTAGTTGGTGCACCTCCAGGATACGTTGGTTATGACGAAGGCGGACAATTGACCGAAGCAGTTAGACGTAAACCGTATTCTGTAGTATTGTTAGATGAAATTGAAAAAGCACATCCAGACACGTTTAATATCTTATTACAAGTATTGGATGAAGGTCACTTAACGGATAATAAAGGACGTACTGCCGACTTTAAAAACACCATTATTATTATGACATCCAATATGGGAAGTCAAATCATACAAGAGCGATTTGAAGCAACTAAAGATGTTGACTCAGCAATAGAAGCTGCAAAAGTAGATGTATTAGCGTTATTAAAACAAACGGTTAGACCTGAGTTTTTAAACAGAATTGATGATACCATCATGTTTACACCTTTAACGCAAGATAATATTACAGAAATTGTAGGCTTACAGTTAAAAGGTGTCACCAAAATGATTGCAAAACAAGGTATCACCTTTGATGCAACACCAGAAGCTATCGAGTATCTAGCAGAAAAAGGATATCATCCAGAATATGGTGCACGCCCAGTAAAACGAGTGATTCAAAAAGAAGTACTTAATCAATTAAGTAAAGAGATTTTATCAGGAAAAGTAAGCACAGATAGTATTATACTATTAGATGCGTTTGATGGTCAATTAGTGTTTAGAAATCAAGGAGATTTAGTGACAGAAGAATTTTAATCATAAACTTCTGTTAATATAAAATAAAGCGTGAAATGACACGTTTTTAATTTGGTTGGTTAGTTAAGAAGCAACACAATACTTTCTAAAAGTGGCGTGTTGCTTTTTTTATAAGCTACATTTCTGCTATATTGCTTTAACCTAATACACATAACTTGACTTTATCTCAATTAAAAAAACAACTAATAGTATTTTTTATAATTGCTTCAACTTTTGTTAATGCTCAAACTAAATATAAAAGCGTTTTACAATCGGAAGCAGATTTTAATGCATTAAAAACAAATCCAATTACTAACAAATATGGTAATGTTGACGCTTTAAAAGTGGCTTTCGATATAAAAGATAACAAGCTATATTTTATAAATAGTAAAACGTTTAAGTATCACTTTAACTTTTGCAAAGGGTATTTAGAAATTCCGGAAAACATCAAACAATTTAATAGTGCAAATTATAAAGCACAGCATCCTAATAAACGGTTTTTATTAGGAAACATCAATCATTACTTAGCTGATGATTCTTATAATTTAGAACTATCACCAATTGATGAGATGCAAATAGAAGACATTAAAATCTTTTATGAAGCCATACAAAAAGCAACGTACTTTAAAACGTTTAATTTCTTTTTAAACACGTCACGATTAGAAAAATTGAAATCGGTGTTACAAATCCCAACACAATCTGCATCAGATTTGTATGGTAACCAAACCTATCAAGCAGTGAGTACTCATAAGAGTTATGGATGTTTAAAATTTGTATCTGTAGACTCGTTAAAACATAACAATATATCTAAGTATGATATTATTGTTATTGACCAACCCATTTTAGAATTACCAATAACTGCAGGTGTTATAACCACTATTTTACAAACGCCTTTAAGTCACATTTCTGTTTTAGGAAAAAATCGACAAATACCAATTGCAGCTTATACAAAAGCGATGCAATCTGATATTTTAAAAGGTTTTGATAACCAATATGTATCGTTTGAAGTCGCTATGGACACTTTTTACATCAAGCCAATCTCAAAAGAACAGTTTGAAAGAAAAACTAAAAAGAAAAAGAAGGATATTCTATTTCTTGAAAAAAACACAACTGTAAAAACACTTATAAATGCTGACGATTTAAATTCTAAACTAGTCAATACCGTTGGCGGAAAAGCAGCCAATTTTGGAGTGCTTTATGATTTAGCAAAAAACAATAATTTTAAAGTGCCTGAATCCGCTTTTGCGATTCCGTTTTACTATTATGAAGCACATTTAAAAGCATCTGGAGCTGATAGAATGGTAAAGGATATGATATATAACTATCGTATCAATCAAGATAAAAACGTGTTAACCGAACAACTAAAAGCCATTCAAAAAACAATTAAGAAAACACCTATTGATCCAGATTTAATCACAAAAGTAGAAGCAAAAATTATAGAAATTGGAGATTTTAAACGCATGCGCTTTAGAAGCTCGACAAACGCAGAAGATATTGTTGGGTTTTCTGGTGCAGGTTTATATGATTCTAAAACAGGAATTGTAGGCGACTCTATTAAAACCATTGAAAAAGCCATTAAAAAGGTATGGTCCAGTCTATGGTACGAACGTGCTTTTTTAGAACGCGAGTATTTTAATATCGATCAAAATAGTATTGCAATGGGTGTTTTAGTACATCGCTCCTTCCCTAACGAAAAAGCCAATGGTGTAGCTATTACCAAGAATTTATATCGCAAACAGTATTTAGGTAATGTCATAAACGTACAGCTTGGCGAAGCCAGTGTGGTACAGCCAGAAGATGGTGTTACTTGCGACCAGATTATTTGCTATTCTGGATCATCCTCTAAATTATATAACGACAAACGCATTGTGGAAATCATCTCACATTCCAACCTTAATAATGGCGAATTAGTAATGTCTGAAGCAGAAATTATCCACTTGTCTGAACAACTTGAAAAGATCAAAAAACACTATTATTATAACGTATATAAATCTAAAAAGAAATATTTAGATTTTGGTTTAGATATCGAGTTTAAATTAATGGATGAGGATAGAAAATTGTATATTAAACAGGTGCGATATTTTAACGACTAATGTATTAAAATCCTATATTTTTATGACAATTATCAGCAGGACTGTTTTACAAAAAGTGTAAATTTGATTTATGAAATTACATCAATACATAGATCATACATTACTAAAAGCAACTGCTACAAAAGCAGACATCATTAAACTATGTCAAGAGGCTAAACAACATCAGTTTTTTTCGGTTTGTGTTAATAGTTGTTATGTAAACTTAGCTAAAGTTGAATTAAAACAAAGCAATGTTAAAGTCTGTAGTGTTATTGGATTTCCGTTAGGAGCTATGAGTACTGCTGCTAAAGTCGAAGAAACCAAACAAGCACTAAAAGATGGAGCTGATGAAATTGATATGGTTTTAAACATTGGACTTTTAAAAAGTAACGATTTTGAAGCAGTTTTAAAAGATATTGAAGCGGTAAAAAACCAAATGCCTAACAACGTTTTGAAAGTAATTTTAGAAACCTGTTATTTAAATGAAGAAGAAATCACCAAAGCAAGTACATTAGCCATAAAAGCAGGCGCAGATTTTATTAAAACATCCACAGGATTTGGTACTGATGGTGCCACGATAAAGGACGTCAAACTAATGAAAAATGCAATTGGTAATGGTACTACTAAAATAAAAGCATCTGGTGGTATTAGAGATACAAAAACTGCTTTAAAATATATCAATATTGGCGTGCAACGCATAGGTACTTCAAACGGAATTGCTATTGTAACTGGCAACGCTTCAACAGGAAATAATTATTAATTATATAATTTTCCCCTTAGGGAAATGTCCACAAGGACAAAGGAAATAACTTTAAATACTTCAAACTTAAAACATGAGCATACACATAGGAGCCAATTCAGGCGATATTGCAGAAACTATATTATTACCAGGTGATCCTTTACGTGCAAAATGGATAGCCGAAACGTTTTTAGACAATCCAATTTGCTTCAATGAAGTCAGAGGTATGTTGGGTTATACTGGTACCTATCAAGGTAAACGTGTCTCTGTTATGGGAACCGGAATGGGTGTACCTAGTATCTCGATATACGCACACGAACTCATCACTCAATTTGGTGTTAAAAACCTAATTCGTGTTGGTAGTTCTGGCTCATACCAAGAACATGTAAAAATTAGAGACGTTGTTTTAGCTATGGCTGCATCGTCAAACTCTGGTGTTAACGAGTTGCGATTTGGTGGTGCAGACTACGCACCTACAGCTAGTTTTGAATTGTTTCAAAAAGCTGTAGAAACTGCAAAAACAAAAAACATCCCAATTAAAGCTGGTAATGTATTTACGTCTGACGAGTTTTATGCAGATGATTTTGAATCTTACAAAAAATGGAGCAAATTTGGTGTATTGTGTGTCGAAATGGAAACTGCTGGACTATACACGGTTGCTGCAAAACATAATGTCAATGCATTATCTATACTAACCATATCAGACTCTTTAGTCACAGGAGAGAAAACAACAAGTAAAGAACGCGAAACTACGTTTAAAGACATGGTAGAAATTGCTTTAGAACTTGCTTAAACTATATTTAAAATGAAAAAAATAATAGTACTATTTCTTTTACTTAATTGTATAGTATTTTCTGCTGAAGCACAACAAGATGAAACAAACCAAACCACAACCTATTACTTTATTCGTCATGCAGAAAAAGACCGTAGTGATGCCACAAATAAAAATCCTGAGTTAACCAGAAAAGGAAAACGACGTGCTAGACGATGGAAACGTTATTTTAAAAGAAAAAAATTAGATGCCATTTATTCTACCAATTACAAACGTACGTTGGCAACTGCATTCCCAACTTCTGTAAATAAAAAACTTCCAATAATACTATACAATCCAAGAAATACAGATTATGAAGCGTTTAAAAAACAAACCCAAGGACAAAACGTATTAATCGTTGGACATAGCAACACCACTCCAAGCTTTGTTAATGCTATTATTAATCAAAAAAAATATCAAGATATTGATGATACCGTTAACTATAAACTGTTTATCATTACCATTTCTAACGGTCAAATTACAGATGAAGTCATCGACATCATTTAAAGCTTTAGTTTCAATCATTTTATTTAGCTAAATACCTTAATTTATATAACTTTGCTCTGATGCAAAAAAAGATTAATATACTTAATAAAAAGGCTAAATTTCAGTATGAAATTTTAGACAAATATACTGCTGGAATTGTTTTAACTGGTACAGAGATTAAATCTATTAGAAACAGTCAAGCCTCTATTGCAGAGTCGTTTTGTGAGTTTAATGAACAAGGCGAACTGTTTGTAATAAATATGACTGTACAAGAGTATGCTTATGGTAATTACTATAACCATAGACCAAAAGCAGAACGCAAACTTCTACTCAATAAAAAAGAACTTAAAAAACTTCAAAAAGAAGTTAACACCTCTGGTTTAACTATCATTCCATTACGGTTATTTTTAAATGAAAAGGGCTTAGCAAAACTAGATATAGCATTAGCTAAGGGTAAAAAATTATACGATAAGCGTGAAACCATCAAGGACAGAGATAACAAGCGTAACTTAGATCGTATTAAGAAAATTTATAAATAATTTATAGTTTTTATAACAATTAGCAATAACTTAAAGTTATATGTTTGAAGCTAGGCAACCATTGTATAAAAATGTGCGTCTATACTATTAAACAACCAACTTTAAATGAAATATTCTTTTTTTACGCTATTTGCTTTTGTCTGTTCGTTATCTTTTGCTCAAATTACAGGAACCGTTACTTCAGACCAAAACCAACCACTTCCAGTCGTTAATATTTTTATAGAAAATACTTACACTGGAACTACTACAAACAATGATGGTCAGTATGCTTTAGAATTATCCAAAACAGGAGATTACATCGTAACATTTCAATATTTAGGCTATAAAACGGTTAAGAAAAGTGTTTCTATTAAAACATTTCCATACGTTTTAGATGTTATTTTATACGAGGAAGATATTAATTTAGACGAAGTAGTTATAAATTCTGATGAGAATCCAGCAAACGACATTATCAGAAAAACCATTGCCAATCGAAAAGACAACCTCAATAAACTTAAGGCTTATAAAGCCAATTTCTATTCCAGAGGATTATTACAATTGGTTGATGTTCCAGAAAAAATATTAGGACAAGAAATTGGTGATTTAGAAGGTGCTTTAGACTCGACCAGAAGTGGTATTGTTTATTTATCCGAAACCATTTCTAAACTAGAATACTTATCGCCTAAACCAATAAAAGAGACTATTACAGCTTCAAAAATAAGTGGAGACAGTAATGGGTTTAGTTTTAATAATGCAACTGATGTCGAATTCAATTTTTACAAAAACACCTTTGAGTTAGGTAGCGAGATTGTCTCGCCAATTGCAGACTTTGCCTTTAATTACTATAGATACAAGCTAGTTGGAACATTTTATGACGACTTAGGAAACTTAATAAACAAAATAGAGTTACTTCCAAAACGAGAAAACGACAAAGCGTTTGGTGGCTTTATTTACGTTATAGAAGATCAATGGAGTTTGTTTGGTGTAGATGTCACCTTAACGGGTCAGCAAGCACAGATTCCAGCAGTAGATATATTTAAAATTAAACAGACCTTTACTTACTACGATGCTGAAAAACTATGGGTAAAAACCACACAGTTATTTGATTTTAAATTTGGAATTTTCGGTATTAAAGGTGATGGTCGTTTTACAGCAGCTTACAGCGACTATAACTTTAATCCAAATTTTGATAAAAATAATTTTGGAAGAGAAATCCTATCGTTTGAAGATAATGCTAACAAAAAAGATTCGCTGTTTTGGGAAGACAAAAGACCTGTTCCGTTAACCAATGCAGAGGTTGAAGACTATGTTAGAAAAGACAGTATCCAATTAGTTAGAGAATCAAAACCTTATTTAGACTCAATAGATGGTGTGAATAACAAATTTAAATTAGGTAATATTCTAGGTGGTTACAGTTACAACAACTCATACAATAAAACCTATTTTAATATTTCCTCTCCTCTCAGTAAAATGGCGTTTAATACTGTCCAAGGATGGAATGGAGCTGTTACTGCCAACTATACAAAACGATATGAAGATAATCAGAAATACTTCAACATGTCTTCAACAATCAATTATGGAGCGTCTGATGACAGACTAAGAGCTACAGGACAAATTAATTATAGATTCAATAGAAAAAACAGAGCCTTCATATCCTTATCTGGAGGTAGTAAAGTAGAACAATTTAATCCTAGTTTGACCAGTTTAGAGTCATTAAACACGTCCTACTCAAACTTTGCTGAGAAAAACTTTTTAAAGATTTACGATCGTAGTTACGTACAGTTAAATTATAGTCAAGAATTGGTCAATGGACTGTTTATAAATTCAGCCTTAAGCTATAATCGCAGACAACCATTATTTAATACCACAGATCAAACTTGGTATCCGCAAGATAACAGAGATTACACTAGCAATAATCCAGTAGACCCAACTGCTTATGGTGTTGCGTCGTTTGACACACATAATATCATGAAGTTTAATTTAAATACACGAATTAATTTTGGTCAGAATTATATGAGTTATCCTTTCGGGAAATTTAACATTCCAAATGGTAAAATACCAACACTATATTTAGGCTACGAAAAAGGGTTTGCAAGTACTAACGACAACTACAATTTTGATCAGTTTAAGGCACAACTCTACCAGAATGTAAACTTGGGTAACAAAGGGGATTTTACCTACTTTATTAAAGGAGGAGTTTTTAATAACGCAGACAATATTGCCTTTATGGATTACCACCATTTTAATGGTAATCAAACCAATGTGGTATTAGATGGTAATTACATCAATAATTTTAAAATCTTACCGTATTATACGTTAAGTACCAATAAGGCTTACGCCGAAATCCATTCAGAACATAACTTTAAAGGGTATATTTTAAATAAAATCCCTTTATTAAATAAACTTAATTACAACTTGGTTTTAGGGTTTAATGCAGCAGCAACCAAAGAAAACAAACCATATACCGAATACTCTATTGGATTAAGCAATTTAGGTTGGGGAAAAGTACGTTTTTTACGAGTGGATTATGTTAGAGCGTACCAAGGAAGTGGTTTGGTTAATGATACCTTTTTATTTGGGTTTAGTTTCTAATACATATTCTAAAACAGTAGATATTATTTTATTAAAAATAAATACTAATTTCATTCAACTTCAGATATCAAACACTTTTATTAAACCAGTCGAAGTAATTAAACGATTTTCATCAAAGACATTTTAATGTAATTAGAAAAACACCGACACATAACTCACTGATTAGGTTGTTTTTAAAAATAAATTTAAAAAAACTATGTTTATAGTTAAGGAGTTTTGTCGACTTAATTGTTATATAAATGAATAATAAAATTAATAAATATGAAAACCTCAAATTTTAAACTACTTACAACTCTAACTGCATTGGTCTTACTTATTGTAACATTTTCATCTTGTTCTGATGACGATGAACCAATTGCTAACATAACCGTTAATGAAGGACCATCTGGAGATATTGGTGGCGATTTTACTGGAAATGGCGGTAATGCTTCTCGAATAATAAGTTGGACAAATAATTTAACGACAGCTGACTACAATGCAGATATAACTACAAATGCATCTGGAACATTTAACATCGTAGTCGCAGATTCTGAAGGAACCATAGTGCTTAATAAAACTTTAAACGGAACAACTGAACCTGATAGTATTGATGGTGTAACTCAAGCAGGAGAACCCGGAAATTGGACTGTTACCATTACTGTTACCTCTTTCAATGGAGATGGAAGTTATTCTTTAAGCGAAGGAAATTAATTAATAATTTGAAAGGCTATCTGATAATGATAGCCTTTTTTTTAAAATAAACTACAGCTAACAAAAATTAGTAATAATTGTTATATCACATGACTACTAATAGCTAATACTGTTAAGCGAAACTTCAAAAAAACTTAATTAATTCTTATCCTCCAAAAGCGGTACAAATTCAGGCTTGACTTTATCAAAAAAATCAGCTAACTTCGTCTGACGTCTGATATAAAACACTTGTACTGAGCTTGTCGAAGTATTAAAACGTTTTCATATCATATAAGTTATGCATAATTACTTACTCATGTGGGAATGGAATTACATATATGGAGCAATCTTAATCAAGGATTTTAATAAAACCTTTGAAGTTATTGAATCGCTTAAAAAAGACAAGGAATATCCTTTCATTAATACTAATATGTTCAACTTCGGTGAAACTGAAATTCCATATTGCTATGATGATATAATTTTAACATTCGGAGCTACTTATAAAAATTTCGGCTATGATGAATCGGAATGGAAAATATTTATTTTAAAAATTGAGCATATATTAAGAAGAATAGGTTTTAAAAGTGCTCAATTTCATGCTTCAGGTGTCTTTGATGACGTAACATTATATTGGCATGATATAAGTGATGCGAGTGATGAAATAAATAAAAACTACCATACTAACGAATATGACTTAATAAAAACCAATGAATGGTATTTTGGTTATGGTGAAAGAAATTTACATTTCCCACGATTAAAAACAAAGGATTATCCGAAACTTGAGTTGGTTTACCCTATTGATTATAAAAAAGATATTATCAGAGAATTTGAAGACCGAATATAGCTATGCACAACAACGTGTATGATTAATTGCTTTGGTCGTTGCTTATTTAGAAAATTCCCTCGGAATTTTCTAGCGTTCGTTTTTGTTTACTAAATTAGTTGCTGAAACACGCAACTAACCATACACAAGACCGTTAAACGAAACTCTAAAATCTTAATCTTCTTTAATTCTTATCTTCCAAAAGCGGTACAAACCTAAACTCACCAAACTCAGTCTTTTCAAATTCTTTTTGACTTGTTCTAACAAACAACGTCATAATTTGTACATCATCACCAACTGGTATTACTAAACGTCCACCAATTGCTAATTGTGCTAATAATGGTTTTGGTACAAATGGTGCACCAGCAGTTACAATGATACTATCAAAAGGCGCTTCTTCTTTTAGCCCTTTATATCCATCTCCAAAAATTAGTTTTTTAGCTCTGTAACCCAGTTTTGGTAAAAAACGACTGGTTATTTTAAACAGTTCTTGTTGTCTTTCTATACTAAATACTTTAGCACCAAGCTCGCACAACACAGCTGTTTGGTAGCCACTTCCTGTACCAATTTCTAATACTTTATCACCTTTTTTAACTTGCATTAACTCGGTTTGAAAAGCAACTGTATAGGGTTGAGAAATGGTTTGGTTTGCAGCAATCGGGAAAGCTTTATCTTGATACGCATGATCCAAAAAACTAGAATCCATAAATAAGTGTCTTGGTATCTTGCCAATAGCAGTTAAAACTGCTTCGTTTGTGATGCCTTTTGCTTTTAAGACAGTTACTAGTTGCTGACGTAAACCTTGATGTTTAAAAGTATCTTTCAATAGTTTGTAATAGTTTAGTGCCTAAAATTACTTCATTTTTTAATAGTTAAAAAGCAAAATCATTCAATTTATAAATTCTTTTAAAATCGTGTATTTAATTATTAATTTCATATAAATTACTACATAAAAAACTTATTTTTGTTGAAAACGATATAAACTATGCTAAAAGCTGGTGTATTAGGTGCTGGACACCTTGGAAAAATTCATCTTAGATTATTAAATCAATCAGAAAAATACAACCTTGTTGGGTTTTACGATGCAGATGAAGATAATGCTAAAAAAGTAGAAGCCGAATTTGGTTATAAATACTTTAATACTATTGAAAGTTTAATAGAGGCTGTAGACGTTGTAGATATTGTCACGCCTACGCTATCGCATTACGATTGTGCTAAACAAGCTATTTCTAAAGGCAAACATATTTTTATTGAAAAGCCTATTACAAATACGGTTCAAGAGGCTGAAGCTTTAAGAACTTTGGTTGCAGAATTTGGTGTGAAAGGTCAAGTTGGACATGTCGAGCGTTTTAATCCTGCGTTTATTGCAGTTAAAGACCAATTAGACAGTCCTATGTTTATTGAAGCCCATCGTTTGGCAGAATTTAATCCTCGTGGTACAGATGTACCTGTGGTTTTAGACTTAATGATTCATGATATTGATGTGATTTTAAGTGTGGTAAAATCTAAGGTTAAAAATGTATCTGCAAGCGGAGTTTCAGTTATAAGCGATACACCAGATATTGCTAATGCTCGTATAGAATTTGTTAATGGTTGTGTTGCCAATTTAACAGCTAGTAGAATTTCACTTAAAAATATGCGAAAAACACGATTTTTTCAGCGAGATGCGTATATCTCTGTCGATTTTTTAGAAAAGAAATGTGAAGTGGTAAAAATGAAAGATGCACCTGAGAATCCTGGAGATTTTGACATGATTTTACAAAATGCAGAAGGCGTTAAAAAACAAATCTATTTTGATAACCCAGACATCTCTAGCAACAACGCTATTTTAGATGAGTTGGAATCGTTTGCTGAAGCAATAAATAATAACACCACACCAATAGTAACACTCCATGATGGTACAGAAGCTTTGCGTGTGGCAACCATGATTATTGATCAGTTTTAAATAGCAGTATGATGACAAAACAAAAAGAACAACAAAAAAAATCGCTTTGGTCTTACATCGTCGATTTTTTTGCAAAAGTACTATTTGGTAACAAAAAAAAGTAATCAATAAAAGTGTTCCCGATGCTTTGGGATAACAGAATTAAAAACATAATATTTTAATGAAACATGTAGCAGTAATTGGTGCAGGCACAATGGGTAATGGTATTGCCCACACGTTTGCACAGTCAGGATTTAAAGTACAATTAATAGACATTAGTGAAGCGTCATTACAACGCGGAATGGATACGATTGCTAAAAATTTAGACCGCATGGTCGCTAAAGAAAAAATCACTGAAGCTAATAAAGCAGAAACTTTAGGAAACATTACCACGTTTACCAATATTGAAGCTGGTGTAAAAAATGTAAGTTTAGTTGTTGAAGCTGCAACAGAAAATATTGATTTAAAACTGAAGATTTTTAAGCAATTAGACAACGCTTGTCCAAAAGACACCATTCTGGCTACTAACACCTCCTCTATTTCTATAACACAAATTGGTGCAGCTACCTCTAGACCTGAAAAGGTTATTGGAATGCATTTTATGAATCCTGTTCCAATCATGAAGTTAGTCGAGATTATTCGTGGGTATAACACCAGTGACGACGTGACTAATACCATTATGGAGTTATCTAAAACCCTAGGAAAAACACCTACAGAAGTTAATGATTATCCTGGTTTTGTAGCTAACAGAATTTTAATGCCAATGCTAAATGAGTCTATAGAAACTTTATACAATGGTGTTGCTGGTGTCGAAGAAATTGACACAGTTATGAAACTAGGAATGGCACACCCAATGGGTCCATTACAATTAGCAGATTTTATTGGGTTAGACGTGTGTTTATCCATATTAAATGTGATGTACGACGGATTTAAAAACCCAAAATATGCGCCTTGCCCATTATTAGTTAATATGGTACGTGCAGGTAAATTAGGTGTTAAATCTGGTGAAGGTTTTTATGATTATACTGAGTCGAGTAAAGCGGAAAAAATTGCATCGCAATTTTTGAAATAAAATTTCTAGTCACAGTTTTCAGTCTCAGTTTGCAGCCTTACTTAATCCTTAAACTGTAAACTGCGACTGAGACTGAGACTGACCACTAAAAAATATGACCAAAATCCTACCATTTAAAGCAGTTAGACCAACCAGAGATAAAGTTAGTTTGGTTGCGTCACGCTCTTATCAAAGTTATACGCAAGCAGAACGAGAAGCACGTTTGGATTATAATCCATTTTCGTTTTTACACATAGTAAATCCAGGGTATAAATATGACAAAGAAATTTCTGGAGAAGCACGTTATAAACTGGTAAAAAACAGGTATTCTGAGTTTAAAGAAGATGGTGTATTTATTCAAGACCAAAACCCTTGTTTTTACATTTATAAAATAGTCGATAGAGATTTACAAGAGTTTAATGGTATTGTGGCTGCTGCAAGTGTTGAAGATTATAACAATAACGTTATTAAACGACACGAAGACACGATTGCTTCTAGAGAAGTTATTTTTAAAGACTATCTAAAAACGGTTGGTTTTAATGCAGAACCTGTACTACTCACCTATCCTGATAACCATACGATTTCTCAAATAATTACTGAAAAACAAAAGGAACGCGCAGAATTTGAGTTTACAACAACGTACAGAGACACACATTATTTATGGCTGATTGAAGACAAAAAAGATATAAAGGCAATTGCTGAAAACTTTAGCAAAATGAATACGCTTTATATTGCAGATGGACATCATCGGTCTTCTTCGTCTCAGTTATTAGCAGAAGAATTAAAAAAAGAAAACCCAAATCATTCTGGTAATGAGCCTTATAATTTTTTTATGAGTTATTTGATTTCGGAATCAGAGTTACGTATACATGAGTTTAATCGCTTGGTCAAAGACTTAAATGGATTAACAAAAGAGGAGTTTTTAATACAATTAGATACTATATATCGTATAGAAAATAGAGGCATCATGCCTTATCAACCGTCTAAACCACATCATTTTAGTATGTATTTGGATGGCGAGTTCTACTCGTTGTACCTTAGAAAAACAGAATATGAAATTAAAACGTCTTTAGATGAATTGGATGCGCAAATACTATACAAAACCATATTACAACCTATTCTAGGCATTACCGATTTACGTAACGATAATCGTATTTTTTATTTAAGCGGAAAAAAAGATATTGTAAACCTAAAAAGTAAAGTTGATAGTCAAGAATTTACCGTTGGATTTGGCATGGTTCCTGCGACTATTGAGCAAATGAAACAAATTGCTGACGATGGACTAACTATGCCACCAAAAAGCACCTATATTGAGCCAAAAATTAGAAGTGGTGTTACTATTTATGAGTTTTGATATAAGTGAAAAGTCGAAAGTAATAAGGCATTAGTGGTCATTTCGACGTTAGGAGAAAACGCATTATTTTTACAAAATAAACGACAACATTAATAAGATTCTTGCCTATGCAGGAAATAGTATGAGTATAAAACAAAACCTAAATAACATAAAACAATCTCTTCCAGAACACGTCACTTTGGTAGCTGTGTCTAAAACAAAACCAGTTAGTGATTTAATGGAAGCCTATGATGCTGGTCAGCGTATTTTTGGAGAAAACAAAATCCAAGAAATGACAGAAAAACACCAGCAAATGCCAAAAGACATCAAATGGCACATGATTGGTCATGTACAACGCAATAAAGTGAAATATATGGCTGAATTTGTAGATTTAATTCATGGTGTGGAAAGCTTCAAACTATTAAAAGAAATAAATAAACAAGCCAAAAAGCATGATAGAATTATCGACTGTTTGCTTCAAATTAAAATAGCTGAGGAAGATTCTAAATTTGGGATGTCACCAAGTGAAGCTTCAACTATTTTGCAGTCAGAAGACTTTTCAGCTTTAAAAAACGTCAATATTATTGGTGTTATGGGAATGGCAACTTTTACTGATAATCAAGAACAAATTAAACAAGAGTTTGATTTACTAAAATCTACTTTTGACCATCTTAAAACAATACAACCAGACCTTAACGCAATTAGTATGGGAATGAGTGGCGATTATAAATTAGCAATTGACAGTGGTAGCACAATGATTCGCGTGGGAAGTAGTATATTTGGCGTACGCAACTAATAGTTAAAAGTGAAAAGTTAAAAGTGAAAAGTGAAAAGTGAAAAGTTTGCAATAAATTTATGAGAGAGTCCATTTTAAAAACAAAAAGTTACGATTTTGCTTTGCTTATCATCAAATCCTATAAATTAATATCTTCAGAAAAAAAAGAATTTACTTTATCTAAACAATTATTAAGAAGTGGGACTTCTATTGGTGCAAACATAAGAGAAGCCGAATTTGCACAATCTAACAAAGATTTTATTAGCAAAATGAGTATTGCTTTAAAAGAAGCAAATGAAACTGATTATTGGATATCATTAATTCACGATTCCAATTATATTGATGAGAGTACGTTTAAATTATTGATTTTTTCAAATAAAGAGTTAATAAAAATGTTAGTTTCGACAATTAATACCATGAAATCAAAAACTAATTAACTTTTAATTATTAACTATTAGCTTTTAACTGAATTGTATACAATAATTGACATAGAAACCACAGGTGGTAAGTACAATGAAGAAGGAATAACCGAAATAGCCATCTATAAATATGATGGTCATGAGGTGGTAGATAAGTTTATCAGTTTAGTTAATCCAGAGCGAGAGATACAACCCTTTGTAGTTAATCTTACAGGTATAAATAGTAATATGCTACGTCACGCACCAAAATTTTATGAAGTGGCTAAACGTATTGTAGAAATTACCGAAGACACAATACTGGTGGCTCACAATGCTAAATTTGATTATAGGATATTAAAAACCGAATTTAAAAGATTAGGATTTCCTTTTGAACGTAGAACACTATGTACAGTAGAATTAGCAAAAGATTTAATTCCGGATCAAAAGTCGTACAGTTTAGGTAAATTGGTACGTTCTCTTGGTATTCCTGTAACAGACAGACATCGTGCATCTGGTGATGCTTTGGCTACTGTTAAGCTATTTAAATTATTACTTAATAAAGACACTACTAAATCCATTATAAAAGACTCTATTAGAAAAGAACCAAAATTCCAGATGGAACCAAGGTTAATAGATATAATAGATCAGCTTCCATCCATAACAGGTGTATATTACATGCACAAAGAAGATGGTGAAATAATTTACATTGGTAAAAGTAAAAACATTAAAAATAGAGTCAATCAACACTTTACAGGTATCACACCAAAATCCAAAAAAATGCAAGCCCAAGTTGCTGCAGTAACTTATGAAGCTACTGGAAGCGAGTTGGTAGCACTTTTAAAAGAAAGTGAAGAGATTAAACGAAACAAACCTATACTTAACAGAGCATTAAGTAGAAGCGTTTTTACGCATGCGTTATATAGCTTTACAGACCACAACGGTTATGTTAATTTAACAATTGAAAAAGCAGACGAAAAAAAAGCATGTGTGACAACATTTACTACAAGACAAAGTGGACGACATTTTTTAGAAAAAATGGTTGAGCAATACCAGTTATGTCAAAAACTATCAGGTTTGTATAAAACGAGCTCTAGTTGTTTCCATTATGAGGTCAAAAAATGCGAAGGTGCTTGTATCCAAAAAGAACCTGCAGTAAGTTACAACAGTCGTGTGGAGCAATTATTAGAAAAATACAGCTACAAAAACAAGAACATGGTTATTGTGGACAGAGGTCGTGAGGTTGATGAGCGCAGTGCTATTTTAATACAAAACGGTATTTTTAAAGGATTTGGCTTTTTTAATTTAAATTATCAAATTAATAATTTAGAAATTTTAGAAACTATTATTACTCCAATGGAGAATAATAGAGACCAACAACACATCATTCAAAGCTACTTAAGAAAAAATAAACGATTAAAAATTATTCAGTTACAATGAAAAAACTATTCCTATTTCTATTACTTCTATTCTCAAACTTAACCATTTCACAAAATAAATTTAATACAGAAAGTTTAAGTGTTAGTAATTTAGATTTACAATCAAATACATTTAAACAAGACACTACTGCTAATGCTTTAGTAATATATGAATTTGGAAATGCAGAAATAGATAAAAAAAAATTTAATTTAATTTTTAATTATAAGAAAAAGGTTAAGATTTTAAATCGTAATGGTTTTGATAAAGCTAATGTCTCAATTTATTTATATAATTCAGGAAAAAACAAGGAGAAAATAAAAAATTTAGTAGCTACAACTACCAACTTGGAAAATGGCACCCTAAGGCGTACAAGTTTAGATGCATCTCAAGTATTTGAAGAAAAAATAAATGCCAATTATACAATTTATAAATTCACTTTACCAGATATTAAAGAAGGTTCTGTTATAACCTATAGTTATACACTTGAAAGTCCATTTATTTATAAATTTCAACCATGGTACTTTCAAGAAGATATTCCTAAACTTTACAGTGAATATAACACAAGCATACCAGGAAACTATAACTATAATATAAAGTTAGTTGGAGAATTAGAAATGACAACAAATACAAGTGTCATAAAAAAACTTTGTATCCAACGTAATAATGGAGCAAGTGCAGATTGTACCGTATCAAAATACGTTATGGAAAATATTCCTGCTTTTATTGAAGAAGAGTATATGACTGCAGCAAAAAATTACTTATCTAGAATTGAATATGAATTAAAAATAGTGAAAGGATTTGATGGATCTGTAAAAAATATAACTAAATCATGGAAAACTGCTGATGTGGAGCTAAAAACCGATGATAATTTTGGAAAACAATTAAAAAAACAAAAATTAGTTAAAAATCTTATTGATACAGAATCATTACGGGAATTTACAAATGATTTAGATAAAGCTAAATACATCTTTAATTTTGTAAAAGACAACTATACATGGAATAAGTATTATAGAATATTTAAAGACGTATCCATAAAAGATATAATTGAAGAAAAGACTGGCAATGTTGCAGAGATTAACTTGCTGTTATACAATCTTTTAACAAAAAATAATATTACAGTTTATCCAGTATTAATATCTACTAGAGATAATGGTTTTGTTACTAAACTATATCCTGTAATTTCAGAATTTAACTATATTATTTTAAGAGCAGATATTGATGGCGAATCCTATTTTTTAGACGCAACAAACCCATCTTTAGTATTTGGCCAAATACCTTTTGATTGTTTGAACGAATATGGAAGAGAAATAAATTTTGAGGATGGTAGTCGATGGGTTGATATTAATTTAGACACCTATACATCTTCCCAATATAATGTTGATATTAAGATTAATGATGACAATACATTTTCTGGAACAGTCTCTATCATTAAAACTGGATATAAAGCATTAGAAGCTAAAAAAAGATTTAGAAAAAACGAAACGGACTATTTAAAATATTATAAGAATACATATCCTGACTGTAGCTTTGAAGATTTAAAAATTGAACAAGATGATTCCAACAACTCAACTTTTACAGAAACTTTTTCAATTTCTGCACCTTTAACTACCATTGGAGATAAAATTTATTTTGATCCCTTCATTTTTAAATTTTTATCAAAAAATCCTTTACAACTTAACACTAGAACTTATCCTGTAGATTTTGGTTATAAAGACTTATTAGTTTATAATATAAAAATCAATACAAATAATAAGTATAAAATCTTAGATTCACCAGAAGATAAATCAATTCAACTAGTAGGTAATTCTGGATTACTTGTTTTTAAAAATAAGAAAGAAGATAATTTAGCAGAATTATATTTTAGAACCAATTTTAAAAATTCAATATATCCAACAAGTTACTACACTGAACTTAAATCTTTTTTTAAAAACATGGTTGACATTCAGAACAACTCCGTTTTTGTTCTTCAAAAAAACAACTAAAGTTAATTTAGTATTTTTACAATATGAGTATTAAAAAGCTAAACCTAAGCTGGCAAGATAAACTTCATGAAATTATTTATGAAGCAGATACACCTGCAGGAAAATTGTTTGATGTGGTATTGCTAATTCTAATTTTAGCAAGTATAGTATTAGTTATGCTAGAAAGCGTTAACCGTATTGATGCTGTTTACCATAACGCGCTATACATTGGCGAATGGATTATTACTATATTTTTTAGTATCGAATATATTTTACGAATTATAACTGTAAAGAAACCTTTTAAATATATTCTTAGTTTTTATGGTATAATTGATTTTTTATCAACTATCCCAATGTACATTTCGTTTATATTTGCAGGAAGTACAGCTTTAATTACATTACGAGCATTACGTTTACTTCGAGTTTTCAGAATATTAAAATTAGCTAGATATTTAGGCGCATCAAATCAGTTGCGAGATTCTATTATAGCAAGTCGCGTTAAAATTTTTGTGTTTTTATTTGCTGTTTTAGTCTCTTCTGTCATTTTTGGAACCATTATGTATTTAGTAGAAGGTGAAGAAAATGGTTTTACAAATATTCCAAAAAGTGTATATTGGTGTATAGTCACATTAACTACTGTTGGCTTTGGTGATATTGCACCTCAAACTCCTCTTGGACAACTTATCACGTCTTTTATTATGATTTTAGGTTATGGTATAATTGCTGTCCCAACAGGAATAGTATCTGCAGAATATGTTAGAAGTAGTAATAAAACAGATAAAGATAAAGCTGAAAAAAATATCGAGGATATAAAACCGCATTTAAACTCGCAATGCTGTATAAATTGTTTAGCAGAAACACATAAAGATGGTGCTGAATTCTGCTACAAATGTGGCTGTAAATTAAACAAATAATCGCTTAAGTTTAAAATAATTGAAAGTCACTGACAAATACTTATTATCTATTGTTGGTCCAACTGCTATAGGAAAAACAGCACTTAGTATTCAATTGGCTAATCATTTTAACACAGATATCGTTTCAGCAGACTCTAGACAGTTTTTTAAAGAAATGAGTATTGGTACCGCTACGCCTTCAAAAGAAGAGTTGGCAGCTGCTAAACATCATTTTATTCATCATAAATCTATAACTGAGGATTATAATGTTGGTGCTTTTGAAAAAGACGCTATAAAACAAATTAAAACACTTCATCAATCACACGATACTGTAATTATGGTTGGTGGTTCTGGTTTGTATGTTGATGCAGTTACTAAAGGATTAGATAACTTTCCTGAGGTAGACAAATCTATCAGACAGCAACTTAATAATCAATTAGAGCAAGAGGGTTTAAAAGCACTTCAACGTCAACTTAAACAATTAGATCCTATCTCTTATAATACTATTACAATTGATAATCCACATCGTGTAATTAGAGCACTTGAGATTTGTATTGGTAGTGGACAACCCTATTCATCGTTTTTAAATAAGGACAAAAACAAAAGACCTTTTAAAACTATAACCATAGGTTTAGAAGCAGAAAGACCCATTATTTACGACCGAATTAACCAACGTGTAATAAAAATGGTTGAAGCCGGTTTAGTTGATGAAGTTAAATTACTACTACCTTATAAAAACCTTAACAGCTTAAAAACAGTAGGTTATAAAGAAGTTTTTAAATATTTAGAAGGTGAATGGTCTTTAGAAGTTGCTATTTCAGAGATACAAAAAAACTCAAGACGCTTTGCAAAACGACAATTAACTTGGTTTAAAAAAAACCCTGAAACATTTTGGTTTGATTATAAAACTTCTTTAAAAGATATAATTTTTAAAATTGAATCTCAATTTTAATAAATCAAAAAAACCAGCAAAAGCTGGTTTTTTAATTATTTAATAAATGTTTTAAGCATCTTGATTAACCACTAATCTAAAGCCTTCTCCATGAATATTTAAAATTTCTACTTTTGGGTCTGGTTTTAAATATTTTCTAAGTTTAGCAATGTAAACATCCATACTTCTTGAGGTGAAATAATTATCATCTCTCCATATCTTTGTTAATGCTAATTCACGTGGCATTAAATCGTTTTCATGTAATGCAAGCATGCGTAATAACTCATTTTCCTTTGGAGATAGTTTTACTGGTTCCTCATCTTTAAACTTTAAAAAACGGAGTTTTGAGTTTAAGTCAAAAGACCCTATTTTAAATTCAAATTGTTTGCTGTCTGCAACAGAGTCGTTAGCCTTGCGTTGCATGATGGCTTTTATCTTCATTAATAAGACTTCGCTATCAAAAGGTTTATTTAAATAGTCATCTGCTCCTACTTTATACCCTTTGAGGACGTCTTCTTTCATTGCTTTTGCAGTTAAGAAAACGATTGGTACATCTGCGTTTTTTTCTCTAATTTCTTTAGCTAATGTAAACCCGTCTTTATATGGCATCATGACATCTAAAATGCATAGGTCAAAATCACCACGTTTAAACTTTTCAAAGCCTTCCATACCATTTTTAGCATGTGTTACTTCGTAATCGTTCATGGTTAAATAATCTTTTAAAACGGTTCCAAAATTTGGGTCGTCCTCTACTAATAATATTCTTTTTAATTGTTCATCCATAATATTAAGAGATTAACGGAAGCTTTATTGTAAAAGTACTTCCTTTTTCTTTTTCACTTTCTACTGATATGTGACCTTGGTGGTCTTCTACTATTCTTTTAACGTAAGCCAATCCTAATCCATGACCTTTAACGTTATGTATATTTCCTGTATGTTCTCTATAAAACTTTTCGAACACACGCTTTTGTGCTGCTTTACTCATGCCACTTCCATGGTCTTTGACATGTACTAAAATGGTGTTACCAACAACTTCTGTTGTAACTATTATTTTTGGTGCTTCTGGAGAATACTTAATAGCATTATCCAGAACATTAACTAATACATTAGTAAAATGTGTTTCGTTAGCCAATACAGACGATTGTTCTGCATTAAGGTTTACCTCTATATGACCACCTCTATCTTCTATAATTAACTCAACGTGCGTAATAGCATCTTCAACTAAGTCGTTTAAGTCAACACGTTCCTTACTAATATTTAGTTCATTTTTTTCAAGTTTAGATATTCTAAGCACATTTTCTACCTGTGCGTGCATACGTTTATTCTCCTCTTTTATCATTCCTAAATAACGTAAAACCTTTTCTTTGTCATCAATTATTTTAGGATTTTTTATAGAATCTAAAGCCAAATTGATGGTGGCAATTGGTGTTTTAAATTCATGCGTCATATTATTAATAAAATCTGTTTTGATTTGCGAAATTTGACGTTGCCTAATTAATTGGTACAAAGCACTAGAATATGCTATTATTATGATTAACGTAAACACTATAGATAAAATTAGCATCGTTAATATTGATGAGAAAATAAACTTTTTACGTTCTGGAAAATTAACTAACAACCTGTAGTTACTCTTGTCATTTTCATTGTAAAAAAAAGGCACACTAAACGTAGATGCTTTTTCGTACTGGAAATCTTGTGTTTTAATTTTAGTCGCCAAATCGTTACTGTAGATTGCAAACTCATAACCTATATCTATATCATCTTCTAGTAGTTTTAATGCTAGTAACCTATCTATTTTGTCCACATTAACACGCTTATGTATGGGCTTTAAATAGGCTTTATCTTTATAAACAGTTTCAAGTGCTATTTGCGTACTTTCGTTTAGCTTACTTAATCTAGAAAGCATTGCTGATAAGTTTTTGCTTCCATCAATGGTATTATTTTCTACAATTTCAGTTTCGCGTTTTTGTAAAATTCTTTTTACGTTTAAACTATCTAAACCTATGTCAAAGAGCGCTGAGGAAACTTTAAAATTTTCCTCTAATATTCCGTTTCTGTAGATTACCGTTTCGTTAGAGTCGCTATTATCCTCTTTAATATATATGTTGATAATAGCTGTAGTGTCATTAATATCTCCTTGATTTAATAACTCAGTAAACTTAATTAGGTATTCTTCCTTTTCATCATTTTCAATGGTATTGGATACATAACTTAATGCTTTTTTTACATTAAAGTTAAATTGCTTCTCTGTATTTTGAAGCGAATTGTTAATATAATAAGCTTGCACTAAAATAATTCCTATTAAAGAACAGCTCATTAAAATGACCAATACAAGAAAAATCCTTTTATTCATCATTCAAAATTAAGATTTTAACATTTACCAATCTTACCATTTAACCTTACATTAACAAAAATGTTAAAATTTAATGATTTGCTATTGATTTTAAGAGTTTTTCGTGAATTATAGCAACTTGATTTTTTGTTTTTTTTAAATCTGTGTTAGTAATTACAAAATCTGAAAGTGCTATTTTTTTGTCATCATCCCATTGATTTTTTATAATAGCTGCTACTTTTTTTGCTGATGTATTATCGCGCTGTATTACTCTTTTTAATCTGATGTCCTCTGGTGCAACAACTGTAATAATATAGTCATATTTTTTATAACTACCATTTTCAAACAGTATTGCTGCCTCACTTATAACGTAGTCCGTGTTCTGTTTTTTTACCCATCGTTTAAAATGCGTGGCAACTTTTGGATGTATAATAGCGTTCATTTTTTCTAGTAACTCTTGGTTATTAAAAATTTGTTTAGCAATAAAAGGTCTATTTATTTTATGATCTAAATAAGCATTATTACCAAACAATTGTAACAGTTTTCGTTTTATGATTTTAGAACGATTCATTAGTGCTTTGGCTTCTGTATCTGCTGTATAAACAGGGACTCCTAATTCTTTAAAAAAATTAGCTACAGTAGTTTTACCACTACCAATTCCACCTGTTAGTCCTATTATTTTTGGTGTCATTCTGTTATAATAAATTCTATTTTTTGCTGTAATAATCTTGTATTTTTAACATCCTTGGGTTGTTTTACAATTTGAGGTGTGAGATAAGAATTGTCAATTGCTTCTTCAAAATTACAAACTACTTTAAAATCTTGATTAGCTATATTATTATAATTTTCTAAACTGGTTGTATAGCTTAAGGATACTTGCTTTGGAAAATAATTAATTGATTTTCCTTTAGGGATATTTATAATCTCTATTGGTAAGCTTATAATATCCTCTGAAAATTTAGAAACTTTAATGGATAAATTAGTACGTGTAATATTAGTTTTTACCGTTTTATTTAAACTATCTAATTTTAATTGGAGACTTTGATTAATATTGTTTTTGATATCCTCTAAACTTATTTTTTGAGTTTTAATGTACTGGATATCTTTTAATGTAGAACTAGGACCAATTAATTTAATACTATCTGGATTTGTTTTAATCTCATCCAAGGTATTGTAGCCTTGAGCATATTGGATATTAGCATCTAATATAATAGGAACGTATTTTACATCATTTACATCAAATTTAAAAGCTACTGCTTCAGGATTAATGCTAATAACCTTAACATCTTTACCAAATTGATTGTTAATACTTGAAAACCCCTTAGAAGTATTCCAAATTATAGTAGAGTCTTTTTTTGAGATGTCATTTTCAAAGTTTACATCTAATTCTGGTCGCTTAAAAGCATATGTTAACCATTTAAAACCATATGTCTCTAGAGTAACATCTAAAGTTATAGCTTCTGCATCAACAATAACATGAGTGTCGTTAGTGTGTTTTGCATTAACTTTAAATGAAAGTGTCGCTGTATAGGTCTTTGATAATTTGGTTAAAATTAAAATTGAAAAGGCCAACAGCAAAAACAATAAAAACATATTTAACTTTTTGCTTCTAAATAACCTTAATATTTTTGATTTTAACTCTGGCATTATTTGTTTTTGAAAAATAAATGTGGAAAAATTAGCTCTGGTTTACTTTTACTAAATTGTAATAGCAACGTGGATTTTATAAATCCGTAACCATATCCAAAAAACTGAATAGACATTGCTAATACTGTTTGTAATGCAATAATAATGCTTTTGGTTTTTATTAAAGCTAAAATAAAAACAATACCATAATAAGCAGATAGAAGATATAATGGTAGATAAATTTTAAAAAATGATAAAGCTATTGCAACTATTACACCTAAACTAAACAGCGTTGGAAACCAATAAGTCAACTTTTTAGTTTGTGGATGCCATAAATTTAAAATAGGTCTTACAGAACCAAATTTATTAACTTGCTTGTAAAATTTAGACCAAGAAATACGACGTTTATGATACACATATGCTTCAGAAATTAGTTTAGTTTTGAAACCTAAATTCCATAGGCGAATTGACAAATCTGGATCTTCTCCTGGATGAATATTTCCAAAACCATTCGTGGCTTCAAAAGCTATTTTAGACAAACCCATATTAAAGCTTCTCGGTTGAAACTGATTAATACTAGCTTTACCGCCTCTTATTCCACCTGTAGTAATAAAAGAGGTCATACTAAAATCTATAGCTTTTTGAATGTTTGAGAAAGAATGGTGACATGTATCAGGTCCACCAAAACAATCTACATAATCTGCTTTTAGGCTTTTTACAACTTCATTTAAATAATTATTAGGTAATAAACAGTCACTATCTAAAATGATAAAGTAATTACCCTTTGCTTTAGACATACCATAATTTCTGGAATCTCCTGGACCAGAATTTGGTTTGTAGAAATATGAAATATTTAGTTTATTATTATACTTATCTACTATAGCTTCTGAAGTTATAGAAGAGCCATCTTCAACGATAACAATTTCATAATCATAATTACCCTCTAATTTAGAAAAGCTT
This sequence comes from Olleya sp. YS, assembly GCF_029760915.1. Classification (NCBI taxonomy): domain Bacteria; kingdom Pseudomonadati; phylum Bacteroidota; class Flavobacteriia; order Flavobacteriales; family Flavobacteriaceae; genus Olleya; species Olleya sp. YS. The sequence goes on from NZ_CP121685.1 coordinate 2,980,134, forward strand.
TCTAAAAGCTCTTCAATTTCATTAGGACGATTATAAACTGGTATAATAAAAGAAAAACTTAATTCCATATAACAAATGTAAGTTAATCGAATAAAAAAGCCACCTAAACAAATAGCTTTTAGTTTATTTTGGGGTTAGTTAATCCTTTATAACTTTTATTATTTTTGAAATATTATTAATGGTAACATTAACAAAATATACTCCAGATTGCAAGTTGGACATATTAATAATACTCATTAAAGTATGAGGAGAGTCTTTATAAACCTCTTGTCCAATGACATTAAAAATAGTAATATTAGAAATTTTAAGTTTTGATTTTATAGTAAAACTATTATAAACTGGATTAGGATAGTATGAAAACAGTGTGTTTAAATTAAATGTTTCTGTTGAAAGTGATGATGCTGCAGCTGCTGCAGAAATTTGAAACGTTCCGTCTTGTGGACCTAATATTTTAGAATTTGCTGCTCCATATTCATTTACTCTTAAATACAATACTTGACCAGGCGAAACATCTATACCTTCTGTAAGTGTTACCTGAGAAAAATTTCCAATACCTAAATCGTCATCACATGCTATTTCTGTTCCGCTACAATCTGAATATATTGATAAAACCGTATCTGTTAATGGTGATGTACCTGAAGGGTCTGGTTGAGTCGCTATAATATAATCTTCTCCTGCAATCAAGTCTGCAGGCACTGTTACTGCAAACCAAGTATCTCTACCACTTCCGTTAGAACCACAAGTGGCAATTATTCCAGAAGCTGTATTACTTATTGTTGTACCTGTTACCCAAACTTCTTGTCCTAAAATAGAGGATATTACTATCTCTGCAGTATTACAGTTATCATTAGAAGGTACACAATTATATAATAATGTTTCACTATTGCTAAAACAAGATGAATCGTCACCATTTATAGCATTTACATTAACAGATAGTCCAGATTGATAAGGTCCAAAAGTGACCATTCCGATACTATTCACAGATTGCGGTGCACTTCCTTGGTTGTCAGTAATATCAATAGTGCTGGCTGAACCCATATCTATAACATCAGCTACTACACTAAATTCGTTATTTATGCAATCATCAACGATACTATAAGTTACAGTAGGGTTTATACAACTGTCTTCAGAGATATCTAATGTATATGTAGTTGTTTGAGGTTGAGGAAAAGTAGAAATCACAATGTAATATGTTATTCCTATAGAAACCAATAAATCAATTTCTCTTGCATCTGAGTTAGGATTAGCAATTCCAGCAATACAATTTACACCTATATCATTACAACTTGTATACACGAATAGTCCTGAAAAAGGTGCTGCAGGATTTAAATTAATGCTTATTTGGGTATCTGAAGTCGCAGTGTAAGCATACACAACATCATCTCCATCTAAATAATTATCAGTTGTTCCGCAATTAGTATTACCTGGAGAATTAGAATAATCGTCTCCATAGCCATTAGTGCTATTATTATCGTTAAAAGGTAAAGAATTAATAACTAAAGGATTTGAGCATAATGCGCCTATTGGTGGTCCAATAGTCGTAAAATCCCAATAGCTACAAGTCGTGTTTTCTGATGGTCCATTTTTAGGGACTACTCTCCAATACACAGTTTCATTAAAGCCAATATTAGTTAAGTCAAAAGTAGTAACCGTTGTATTACCTCTTAATGTTTGATCAGAATAATTGGATAAAACACCTGAATATACATCATAGCTAGTTATTGAAGCTCCAGAGCTAGAATTTGACCAATTTAGAGTCACGATTCCAGCAGTTACATTAGTGTCATTATTATTTGGAGAAGGGTTAATAACACAATCTGGTGCTATCGGTAAAGTATACTCTGACAAGCAAAATGATAATGGATTGACCATAGATGTTCCAAAATCGTAAACTTGTATAATTAAATCTTGACCAATGGTCCATCCACTTAAAATATAATCTACAGAAGCAAACGTATCAATACAAGTAATTTCATTTCCAGAAGATGCATCTCTAATAATAATTCCAGGATTACCAGCTCCATCATTCCAAATTAAAGCATCTGAAGTTGCTGTCCAAGAAAAGAAAATATCTAACCCTGTATTTGTTCCATCACAACCTCCATCTAAACCACTATCAGTAAAACCAGTTGAAAAGTCATAAGAAAACGTGTATGCATTTGTATTACATACTGTATTTTCTGGAGAAGGCGTAATTGGAAGCGGATTAGAAATGAAATCTCCATTCATAAAATCTGAAGACTTTTTTTCAAAATGTTTTAAAGTTAAAGTTGTTGTTTTAACAACTTCTAATTTGGCAAAGCCATAAAACCCGAAGATGACAACTAATAAGGCTAGTAATGCATATTTTTTCATCTTTTAATTAGTTAAGAAGATATCGTTAAACAATATACATAATATTACATTACAAACAACTAACTAAAAACTAAACCTCAAGACTATATTCTCAATTTAAGATTAGAACACTCAAAAATAAAAAAGCCACCTTTTACAAGGTGGCTTTTAAAATTTATAAAAAGTCTAAGATTATTTCTTAATTACTTTTATAGTTTCTGTTACATTCTCAATAGTTACTTTAACAAAGTAAGCTCCTGATTGTAAGTTAGACATGTCTACAGTATTATTAACACTATTAGGTGCATTTCTGTAAACCTCTTGACCTAACATATTGTAAACTGATACATTATTAATCTCCTTTTGAGCTTTTAATGTTAAATTATCATTTACTGGGTTAGGATAGTAAGAGAATAAAGATTCTGTGTTAAATTCGTTAGTTCCTAACGACGATTCAGCTACTAATAAAGTAAATGAACCTGGAGCTAAAGCTCTAGCAGTACCATCGTCACTAACTCTTACATAATATGTCGTACCATCAGTTAAACCACTAACAACAGATGTGTTACATGCACCAACTTGAGTACCAGCACAATCGCTATACACTCCGTATTGAGCTGCAGTAGTTGTAATAGTTACTTCTCCTGTAGACGTCGCTACAAAAGAATACCATAAATCTGCAATAGCACCTGTAAAGCAATCTCCAGCAACCATAGAATCTGTTCCTCCAGTATTATCTGCTGTAATTTCAGTTCCTAAAGTTAAAGCTTCTGCAGTTGCACACTCGTCGTTTGCAGGAGGTGAAATATCAACTGATAAACAGAAAGTTCCTTCCGCTCCATTATATCCAGATACTTGAATATAATATGTACCAGCAGTCACAGCTTGATTAGTAATCAATGAGTTCCATGAAGAACCATTTGACAGTATCACAACTCCTTCGTCTTGACTACAAGCTACTTGGGTCAAAGCACCTGATGTACCAGAGAAAATAGCAATTTGAGTATCCACTAATGTGCCACCTAAGTAATCTGTAGATACATCTACATTAGAATCAGAAGCAACTGTAAACGTATACCAAACATCTGATCCTGCACCACCAACATAACATGTTCCGGCTCCTTCACCAGAATCTGTAGCGCCTTCATTTGTTCCATTGTTGGTAGTTCCGTCACAAATCATTTCTCCAATTGTAATAGCTGTAGCATTTGCTATGTCATCATTGTCTGGAGGACATACAGATTGAGTTAAGGTTCCGCTTGTAAATGTACAGTTAGAATCATTATCATCTGCTACTGTTATTACCACATCTGTAGCGTTTGCGTATGGTCCAAATTGAAATGTTCCTACTGCTGTTACATTAAATGTTGTAGCATCTTGATCGTTAGATACTGTTAAAGCTGTTGCTGTACCTAAATCGGTAATCTCTACGTCTATTAAGAAACCTCCACTGTTGTCACAATCATTAACAATAGTGTAAGTAGCGGTTGCAGGAGTACATGTCGGTTCTGAAGCACAAATAGTAAAATCACCAGGTGTTTCAAAACCATCATTCCAAACCATTAAATAATATGTTGTTCCAGCTGTTAAACCAGTAATTTCTGCTCCATTTAGCGGATCAGAACAATATAATTGAGTTGTTCCAGCACAATCGTCAAAAATTGCGTATTCTAATGGGTTACCAGTACCTAAAGTTACCGTAAAGTCTACATTTCCAGATGATGGTGCAACAAAGCTATACCACACGTCCCATTCTGTACCTGTATCACAAGTTGGATTAATGGTAGACTCCGTAGAAGATACTAACGTACCAGAAGTTGTTAATGTACAAGTACCATCTGTATTTACTGAAAGCATTTCTGCATCATCACAATTGTCATTTGCAGGTGGTGGTGGTGGTGTACCAATACAAATATCAAATATTGAAGTTTGTCCAGCTGTTCCTGTCCAAGAATAGACTTGTACGAAGTAAGTGTTACCAATAGTTAAACCAGATGTCGTACTTGTATTTGGATCAGAACATGTTAAAGCTGCTGCTAAAGACCCACATCCAGGATCTGCATCATAAACTGCATGATATAAATCTGTAGTACCACCAGTAATATTAATTAATGAAACTTGATGTGTTTCATTCGTCGCAACAAAACTATACCAAACATCATCGTCTTCTGTTCCTCCACAGTTATCAACACCAGAGTTCGTTGCTCCTACTATTGTACCATTTGTTACCTCAGCACATGTTAAATCTTCGTTGACTGTTAAAGCAACTGCTGCTGAACAATCATCGTTTTCTGGTGCATCAGGTAATGTAAATTCTGCTAGACAGAAAGATACTGGATTTGTACCAGTTGTACCAAAATCATAAACTTGTATAATTAAATCATCTCCAATGGTCCAACCACTTAATTGAGCATCTGTAGCTGCAAAGGTACCTAAACATATTATTTGTGTTCCAGTCGCGTCATAAACTGCAACTCCTGGGTTTGAAGCACCATCATTCCAGATTAAAGCGTCACTTGTTGCTGTCCATGAAAAGAACATATCAAAAGTAGATGTTGTACCACAAGTACTACTTGTACCACTATCTGAAACTCCGGTTGAATAGTCATAAGAAAAAGTATATGCTGACGTATCGCAAGTACTTCCTTCGGCAGAAGGTGTAATTGGTAATGGGTCATTAAAAGTATCACCTTGAACTGGATCAAAAGTAACAAAACTTTGTTCAACACATCCAGTAGCAGAACCATTTGCATTGTATGGTGTAATAGTAGCATAATAAGTTGTTGCAGGTGATAATGCACCTAAATTATATGCTAAAACATTTCCTACATCAACGTTGTCTAAGATATCAGTACCACCAGTAGTTGAACCTACTGTTAGTATGTATCCACCTGCTGATCCTGTAGCACCACTCCAAGATATGTCACCATTTACAGGCACATCAGTAGTTTGTGTTAAAGTAGCGTCACAGTTTGGTGGAGTAGCAGCTGTTAAACCACCAAAGATTGCATTTGCAAAATATAAACCTCTAGATGTAGCAGTTGGTGGAGCTGCTGGATCAGGGTTTGTACTATCATTTCTGTACCAAATACTTCTATTCACTGCAGAATCTGTTTTGTTCCAAGCAATTGAGCAATCCCAACCAGGTTGGTTTTCATCTACAGCAACTATTAAATTATCCACGTTATTATATGCAAATGGAGTATCAAAAATAATTTCCATCCAGTTACCGTTAGCAGGATAAGTTACATTTCCAGTATAAACTTGAGTTAAGTTTGCATTAGCTTCCCAATCTGTAGTAGAAGCAAATTCAGTTTTAGTTGAATGTCCTAGATATACTGTCCAGTCAAAACTTTCATTGTTTGTTGCAGGAGCCGAAGCCATATAAAAAGAAATAGAAGTTATATTTCCTGCTGAATTAATCTCACTCTGATAATATACTTGTTGAGCATAAGTATATCCATAACAACTAACGATTGGAACGTTAGTAGTAGTTGTAGTTCCAGTTCCTACTTGTACTTGCGCAAAAGCAAAAGCTGTAAACAACATAAAAATTAATAAAGTAATTTTTTTCATATTAAATTTAGTATTAGTTAATAATTAATTAATCATCCTCTAAAAATATTGATTAATTCCTAACTACAAAGTCTAACTATTACCAAATCGATAAAGCACAAATAAAAAGGTTTAAGTGTTAATTAATTTAACAAAAAAACACAACTATTTGAGTGTAAGATTTTTCTACAATACAAAACATAATCTATTGATTAAATATGGCAAAAAAAAAGCCTTACGAATATCGTAAGGCTTTCAGGTATTTGTTACTAAATTGTTATTTACTTTCTGACTCTACAAAAGCATCCATCACTGCATCACTAACTCCCATGTTACTAAAGCCTCCATCATTGTATAAATTTTGTAGTGTAACCCGTTTAGTTAAATCGCTAAACAAAGATACTGTGTAGTTAGCACAATCCATAGCTGTAGCATTTCCTAAAGGCGACATTTTTTCAGCGTAAGCGATAAATCCATCAAATCCTTTTACTCCACTTCCTGCAGTAGTAGGTGTTGGAGATTGAGATATGGTATTAACACGTACTTTTTTATCTCTTCCAAAGAAATATCCAAAACTACGTGCAATGCTTTCTAAGTAGGCTTTATTATCTGCCATATCATTATAATCAGGAAATACACGTTGTGCTGCCATATAGGTTAATGCAACGATACTTCCCCATTCATTCATTGCATCATGCTTATATAATGTTTGCATTGTTTTATGAAAAGACATTGCAGACACATCGGTTCCTTTTTGAGTCCAGTCATAATTTTGGTCTGTGTAATGTTTTCCTTTTCTAACATTAATAGACATACCAATAGAATGTAATACAAAATCTAGTTTACCGCCTAATAACTCCACTGATTTTGTTACTAAGTTCTCTAAATCTTCTAAAGAAGTTGCATCTGCTGGAATTATGTGTGATCCTGTTTTTGAGGCTAAAGCATCTATTTGACCCATACGCATGGCTACAGGAGCATTGGTTAGCACAAAAGTTCCTCCTTCTTCATGTACACGTTCTGCGGTTTTCCATGCTATTGAGTTTTCGTCTAATGCGCCAAATATGATTCCTCGTTTTCCTTTTAGTAAGTTGTATGACATAATGTATAAGTTGTTTGTCCGTTTAGTTTATTTAATTATAGTTCAAAGATAGTATTAAATTCAAAATAAATTGATGAGATACCTGCTTTCGTAGGAATGACAAGTCAATTCAGTAATTGTTTAGCATGTGCTATTGCAGAATCTGACAATTGAGCACCTCCAAGCATTTGTGCTAGTTCTACAACACGCTGGTCATAATTTAATTTAACTAAATTAGTAGTTGTAACTTCATTTACATCTTCTTTATAAACTTTAAAATGCGTATTACCTTTAGCAGCAATTTGTGGTAAATGTGTGATACTAAACACTTGCATTTTAGTACTCATTTGCGACATGATACTTGCCATTTTATTAGAAATCTCGCCTGAGACACCAGTATCAATTTCGTCAAACATAATACTTGGTAATTTGACATATTTTGAAAGAATAAATTTTATGGCTAACATAATTCTAGATAATTCTCCGCCTGAAGCAGCTTTTTTAAGCTGATTAAATTGTCCACCTTTATTTGCTGAAAATAAGAAATTTAAATTATCTTTTCCATTATACAGAAACTCTTTTGCAACATTTAAACTAATATCAAATTGTGCATTTGGCATACCTAGTTGACTCAAAATAGTTTCTAATTGCTTTTTTAATTCTGGTATAGCTTTATTTCGTTTTTCAGTAATGTTTTTTGCTTCTTTATTTAAAAGGTGCTTAACAGAATTAATCTCTTGCTCTTTTTCTAAAATATCTTCGTCTACACTTTCTGTTGCTTCAACTTTTTTAGATAGCTTTTCTTTTATTTCTAATAATTCGTCTACAGAATTTACCAAATGCTTCTGCATCAAGTTATTTAACGTAGACAATTTGGTATTTACTTCTTCTAACCTGTTTGGATCTGCATCTAAAGCTTCTTGAAAACGCTCTATATCCACCAAAACATCATCCAATTCTATTAAACTACTGGCAACTCGGTCTAAGATAGGTTGATAATTAGCAGAAATAGTGGTTAATTTTTGTAGTGCTATTTTAATTGTTCTTAAGTTAGTTAATACGCCTATTTGCTCTTCACTTAACAAAACGTTGGTTTCTTCTAACTTTTGCTGAATAGCTTCTACATTATTTAAAACTTCATACTCTTCTTCTAAGCTTTGGAGTTCGCCTGTTCTTAAGTTAGCAGCTGTTAATTCACTTAATAAAAATGAATTATAGTCATGTTCTTTAATAGCCTCTGCTTGAAACTGTTTTAATTCTTTTAGCTGTTTTTGTAGCGCTTTATACTGTTTTAAATGAAGTGAGTACGTCTCTAAATTAACTTCAGTATTAGCTAATGCGTCAATAACTTGAAATTGAAATGCATCATCAACTAACTGTAATGTTTCGTGTTGCGAGTGGATATCTATAAGATGCGCTCCTAATAACTGTAGACTAGATAAATTTACAGGAGAATCGTTAACAAAAGCTCTAGATTTACCAGATGGTAAAATCTCGCGTCTAATGATGGTTAGTGACTCATAGTCTAAATCTTCAGACTTAAATAACGGTTGTAATTTATATTTAGAAACATCAAAAGTCGCTTCAATAATACATTTAGTTTCTGGATCTCGTAAACTTGATAAGTCTGCACGTTTTCCTAATATTAAAGATAAACCGCCTAAAAGTATTGACTTACCTGCTCCAGTTTCTCCAGTAATAATGGTAAAACCATCATTAAAGCTAACCTGAAGCTGATCTATTAACGCGTAGTTTTTTATGGTTAGTCCAGTAAGCATTAGTTTGATTAGTTAGTGAGTCACTAAAAAAATAGTTCTAAAATTTAATGTTTCTCCATTTAGAAGAATGCATTGGTGCTACTTTATTTAAAGTGTCTACCAATTCTGCAATATCTACACTTGGTCCATCAGAAAATATTTGTTCAATCTCTTCTGCTTTAGCATCGAAAAATACACGTAACAAGTAAGAGTTTGGACGTCTTCTATTCATATCTTTAAAATATCCTAGTGCAATAGCAATTTCGTTTTTGGCATCTTTCTGGTTATCGCTCATAATATCTAGACCACGTCTGTGATAATTGTACATTACAGATCTAAACTCTTTAAAAGTTGGCGATAATAAATTATCTATTAAAGCAAATCTGCTTTGTAAACCATCTTCTAATTTCCATCCAGAATAATTTTCTTGTTGTGAGAAGTTGACAATGTTCTGTGCTTGCCTAAAATAATCATCTCCTCCTTCTTTTTCAAAAGATTCTGCATCCATGCCTAATATCATGTGTATATGAAATGCTAATACTGAGATTAAGTTTGATGCATATTGTGTAGGATTGTAAATCAATTGCTGAAACTCGACATAATCAAAAGTAAAATCCTTATCGTTTACATTATAAACAGGCGTTGTGTAGCTTGCACCAAATACAGGTCTAGACGACTGTACTTGCAATGTGGCTTTATAACTATTACCAGAATATTCACTTATATTAATTACAAAATTACAATCTATACGCTCTTGTGGTTTAACTGTTTTGTTAGTCCATTTAGTACTAGAAATAAATTCTTTTAATTGTTTTTCTAAGGTTTTAAATTGCTGTAAATTTTCATCACCAGTTTGTTGTGCATTAACGACTACAGTAGCATTTAACTCCTGTGCTTGTAAAGACACAGATAAACAAAATAAAAAAAGTATTAATAGATTACGCATGTATTGTTTTTATTATCGTATTAAAAATATCAGCAGCTACTTCTGTCTTAGATTTTAACTTATAAACTGTTTCTTGTTCTTCTTTATTAATTAAAGTTACTTTATTGGTGTCTGATTTAAAACCAGCACCTTTGTCGTTTAACGAATTTAAAACAATTAAATCTAAATTCTTCTTTTTTAGTTTCAATTTTGCATGTTCTAATTCGTTATTAGTCTCTAAAGCAAAGCCAACTAAAAACTGATTAGTTTTTATTTGACCTAAAGACGCTAATATGTCTTTAGTTTTTTCTAGCTCTAAAGTTAACGTAGACTCTTTCTTTTTTATTTTCTGAGTAGCTATATTTTTGGGCTTATAATCTGCTACTGCTGCAGATAAAATTGCTATATCAGAATTATTAAAATGAAGATGAGCAGCTTCATACATCTCTTGAGCGCTTGTAACTGGAACTACTGTAATTAAGTTATGATTAACTGTTTGATGTGTTGGACCAGTTATTAATATAACTGTAGCACCTAAGCTTGCAGCAGTTTTAGCTAATTCAAATCCCATTTTTCCTGAAGAATGATTGCCAATAAATCTAACAGGATCTATAGCTTCATACGTTGGGCCAGCTGTAATTAGTACCGTTTTGTCTTTTAAAGGTAATCCATCAATGATATCTTGTTCTATAAAATCAACAATATCTTCTGGCTCTGCCATACGACCTTGCCCAATCAATCCGCTAGCCAACTCGCCTGAAGTGGCAGGAATCATTATATTACCAAAACTTTTTAATTTACTAAATGAAGCTATAGATGAAGGATGTTTATACATATCCAAGTCCATAGCTGGTGCAAAATACACTTTGCATTTTGCAGACAAGTAAGTTGCTAATAATAAATTATCGCAAGTACCATTTGCCATTTTAGACAAGGTATTAGCTGTAGCTGGTGCAATAACAAAATAATCTGCCCAAAGACCTAACTCTACATGGTTATTCCACATAGCATTATCATCATCGTCATTGGTAAAAGTTGAATGTACTGGGTTTTTGGAAAGTGTAGATAGTGTAAGCGGAGTTACAAAATCCTTAGAAGCAGGTGTCATCACAACTTTTACGTTAGCACCTGCTTTTATAAATGCCCTAACTAATGTAGCAGTCTTGTAAGCAGCTATACCAGCACTAATGCCTAATAGTATATTTTTGCCACTTAATACAGACATAGTTTTAGTCTTGGTTATCTTGCTCTGTGTTTCTGTGGTAGATTTTATCATCTAACCACTCTTGCACTGCTAAAGCATGAGGTTTAGGTAATTTTTCGTAAAATTTAGACACCTCGATTTGCTCTTTGTTTTCAAAAATTTCTTCTAAGCTATCGTTATACGTTGCAAACTCTTCCAGCTTTTCAATTAATTCTTTTTTAATTTCAGAATTGATTTGCTCTGCTCTTCTAGATATAACCGAAATAGCTTCGTAGATGTTGTTGGTTGGTGCATCTACTTCGTTTCTATTATAAGTAGTTGTTGTTAATGGAGCGTCGATTTTTTTTAAATCCATAATATATTAGCTTTTGGTACTGTATTGTTGTAATTGTTGTTTTAAATCTTCCACCATCTTTTCTGCATTTTCAGTATATTCTGAAGCTGGATAAGATTTTTTGAAAGCGTTGTAATATGATATCGCTGAGTTTAAGCGTTCTTCTTTTTTGTATTCTACACTTTTAATTGCTAATTGATAAGCCGAGTCAAATCTGTAGTAAGCAGCATTTTCACGCAGTGTTGTACCTGGAAAATCTGCAATAAAATTATTAAACGAGCTTATAGCCGCTTTGTAATCTGCTATATGATTATACTGCTTAGCAATACTGTAGGCTTTCATCTCTAATTTAAATTGCAACTCTTTTACCAACTCGTTAATTTCAGGCATGTACTGAGACTCTGGATATAAGTTAGCAAATAATTGTAATTTTTCTAAAGCATGATTGGTTTCGTGCTGTTCTTTTGAGTATACAGGAGATAACTCAGCGTAACTTATGGCACTTTTATATAAGGCTTCTTCTAATTTTTCACTTCTTGGATAAGAGGTTGCAAAACGCTCAAATCTATAACCAGCCAAATAATGTTGTCCTGTGTGAAAATAACAATCTGCATCTAAATACATTAATTTCTCAGCTTGAGGCTTTCCTCTGTAAGCAGGTACAATCTGTGTAAATAAACGACTGGCTTTGTTGTATTTACCGTCTTTATACAGTTGTTCTCCCATTTTAAATTTAACTGCAACGTCTTCAGACTTTAAGGCCTTTTGATACTCGTTACAAGAGGTGAATACTAAAAAAGTAATTAAGATGTAAAATAAATTCTTCATAAATTTTAAACGAAGCGCAAAAATACGCTATTTAAATGGATTTTAAAAATATAATTTGATTGCTAATTTAATTGAAGAAATCAAGTTTGACATAGGTTTAAGTATAATTTAACTTTTAGAAAAATGAGCCATAAAATTATCAATCTTAGTTTGTAATTGATCTGTTACAGGAACTAAAGGTAATCTTACTATTTTATCACAAAGATTTAAGTTACTTAATACTGCTTTTATACCTGCTGGATTATTTTCTTCAAAAATTAAATTAATGATGTCCATCATTTTAAAATGCAGTGCATAAGCTTCTTTAGCTTTACCTTCTAGACCTAAATTAATCATGGTTGAAAACGCTTTAGGCAAACCTTGTCCAATAACAGAAATTACTCCTGCTCCACCTGCTAATACTACTCCTAATGCTAAATCGTCATCTCCAGAAATAACAGAAAAATCTTCTGGTTTATCTCTTAACAATTCTAAATATTGCGCTACATTATTACCAGCTTCTTTTACTGCTACTATATTTTCAAAGTCTCTAGCTAAACGCAAGGTGGTCTCTGGCAACATGTTTTTAGAGGTTCTTCCTGGTACATTATATAATATAATTGGAACTGGACACACCTCTGCTATAGCTTTAAAATGTTGATACAAACCTTCTTGTGTTGGTTTGCTGTAATAAGGCGAAACAGATAAAATACCTGCAAATTTAGATAAGTCTGTTGCTTTAATTTCTTCAATGACTGCTGAAGTATTGTTACCTCCAATACCTAACACTAAAGGCAAACGTCCTTTATTTACCTGACTTATAACTTGTATTATCTCCTTTTTTTCTTGTTTGGTAACTGTTACACTCTCACCAGTAGTTCCACTAATGACTATATAGTCAATACCATTATTAATATTGTACTCCACGATATTTTCTAACGCTTGAAAATCTACTGATAAATCAGCTTTAAATGGAGTCACAATTGCTATTCCTGTGCCTAAAAAAGGGTTATTCATTACTTATTTTGTTTAAAATGTTTAGGTATTTTATTAATTCTGATTTAAATATTGCTTTGTCTTTAATTGTAGTTTCAATAATTAAATCGTTTATTTTTTGGTTTGCATTGTTTATCCCTACTTTTAATTGTGCATTTGTAGTTGCTGAGGCTACTTGTAAGGCCAAAGTATTGGTTTCATAAAAATTAATAAGTAAATCAAATTGTGTTGATACAAAATCTTTTACCACTTGACTTTTAAAGTGACCTTTCCAACCTAACTCTTTTTCAGAAAAGGTATTGTTATAAACAGAGGTTTCTTCTTTTTTATTATTAAAAAGAGATAAAATTTTAATGTTGTTTTGATTAACATTTAATTCATTTATCAAACTATTAATCCATTCTAAATCAGAAAATTCCTTATTATCCACTAAAACACCTACACGTTTTATAGTATCATTATTAGTAGCTACAACCCTATTGTTTACACATTTGTTAATATACTTTTTATTAGATTTTTCTTTAAATCCTTTTAAAATCATTTATCTTTATTCCTTTGCTACAAATGTAGTGATTGTAACTAAATATTGACTTTAAAATATTCAACTTTAAATATGAATTTAAAACACTATATCTTCTTACTTTGTTTTGTTGTTATAACATCTTGTAAGCAGGAACCTTATGCTTTGAGTAAGATTGAAGGTCGGCAAATCAATATAAATGATTCAATAGTATTGGATGATGCTATCGATGCCTACATCAAACCTTATAGAGAAAGTATAAATAAAGATATGGAAGCCATATTATCTTATGCACCTGACACCTACAGTAAAACAGATGGTGAGTTTAATACAGCTATAGGTAACTTGATGGCAGATGCTGTTTTTGAACAAAGTAATCCGATTTATAAAAAACGTACAGGCAATGACATAGATATGGTTTTACTTAATCACGGTGGAATTAGAGCTATTATATCTAAAGGAAACATTACTACCAGAACCGCTTTTGAAGTTATGCCTTTTGAAAATAGCATTGTAGTTGTAGAACTTAAAGGACAACAGATAGATAGTTTAACTAATTATTTAAGTAAAGCTAAACGTGCACATCCCATACAAGGTTTAAAATTAACTTTAGATAAAGATTTTAGTGTTAAAGAAGCATTAATTAATGGACAAAAAATTGAAAAAGATAAAGTGTATCATGTGGCAACTAACGATTATTTATATAATGGTGGTGATCGCATGCGGTTTTTTCAAGTGAATGATAGTGTACATGTTTTAGACTATAAAATACGAAATGCCTTATTAGACTACTTCAAAAAAGTAGATACTATTAAACCCGTAATTGACGATAGATTTATCCAAATTAAATAACCCAACCTAATGAAACGTAGAGACTTTATACAACAAGCAACAGCTGCTACTGCTTTAATTACAGTTGGTGGTTATGGATTACAATCGTTTGCCACTTCAACAAAAACTAAAAAAATCACTATTCTGCATACAAATGATGTGCATAGCCATATCGATGTGTTTGGACCAGAAGATGGACGTAATGCAAATCAAGGAGGTGTTGCAAGGCGTGCCACTTTAATTGAAAAGATCAGAGCCAATAACCCAAACACTTTATTATTGGATGCAGGAGATATTTTTCAAGGAACACCTTACTTTAATTATTATGGAGGTGAATTGGAATTTAAATTAATGAGTAAGCTTAAATATGATGTAGCAACTATTGGAAACCATGATTTTGATAATGGTATAGACGGGTTATACGCCCAACTTCCACATGCTAGTTTTAACTTTGTATCTGCTAATTATGATTTTTCAAACACCATTATGGACACCCATGTTAAACCATATCAAGTCTTTAAAAAAGATGGAATTAAAATAGGTGTATTTGGATTAGGTATTAAACTACAGGGCTTGGTTGATAAAAACATGTATAAAGAAACAGAATATCTAGACCCTATTGAATCTGCCCAAGAGATGACACGAGTTTTAAAAACAGAAGAACAATGCGATTTAATTATCTGTTTGTCACATTTAGGATATTACTATAGTAAGTTTCCAGAGAAAATTAGCGATTTAAATTTAGCCAAAGCGACTAAAGACATAGATCTTATAATTGGTGGACATACGCATACGTTTTTACCAAAACCTACAGTAGCACAAAATAGTGAAGGTAAAAATGTTTTAGTAAATCAAGTGGGATGTTATGGTATAAATCTTGGTAAAATAGATTTTTACTTTGAGCCTGACAGCACTAAAAAAGCTGAAGGTACTTCAATAATAGTTTAAGTTTAAGCTAATTTAGCTTGTTTTTGTATGGCTAAATATTTCATTTTTATATACACATACAAAAAGTAAAACCCAATACCCATTAATATGGAATATGTGATTTGTAACAGTTGTTCTGATGAAATAAACAAATAAGCTACTTGTACCATTTCTGAAAATACAATACACACACTAGCTAAAAATAACAATAATCCATGCTTAGTTTCGTGGTATAAATAATGTACTAACGAAAGCGATAACACCAATAAAATTAATACATTATAAGTCACTTCCATTGCAAAATCTAAGGTATTAACTACAAGCGTCTCATCTTGCATAATCATTTGATTTAAAGCATAAATAATATATGTATTAAAAACAGTTAATACTATTAAATGCAATTTAAATTCTTTAACTAACAACCTTAAGTTTATATCTTTTACAAGAAAGATAACTAATGATAAATAGGCAGCAATTATCAATGTGTTAGAACAATGATAGGACAATAATTGATTACCCTTAAAGACTATTTTAAGTATTTCTGCTATTGAAAAACTTAACAGAAAAAACCCAAAAAAATGATTTTTTTGTTTGGCTTGTCCATAATACAAATAAGCAAAAAATGGAAAAATTGTTATCCATGCATAATTGGACAATTCTGGAACATTAAACAGTCTTCCAACCATTGTAAGTACCACAAGAATTATTAAAAGTGTCGATACAATATTGAACTTCGTTAATTTCATTTTCTAAGATTTGGGATTACAAATATAGAATTAAAATGCAATTAAACGTGTAAATATGTATTTAATCGATGAAATGCAATGCTATTTCAGTTTACTCAAAAAGTCTTCTTCAGTAATCATCTCAATATTAAGCTTCTCTGCTTTCTCTTTTTTACTTGGTCCCATATTATCTCCTGCAACAATAAAACTGGTTTTGGAAGAAATTGAAGACGACACTTTTCCGCCATTATCCTCAATAAGTTTTTTAAGCTCTGTTCTGGATAAAGAATGAAACACACCAGACACAACAATGATGTTTCCTTTTAACCTATCGGTTTGATTAGCTAATGTTTCTGCAGATAATTCTAGCTGCAAACCATAAGATTTTAGTCTATTTATGATTTTCTGATTGTTTTCATCCGAAAAGAAATCGACAACACTTTCTGCAATTCTAATTCCTATCTCGTTAACTTGTTCAAGGTCTAAAACAGATGCAAATGCCAAAGCATCGATACTTTTATAATGTTTTGCAAGAGTTTTGGCAACCGTTTCACCCACAAATCGAATACCCAAAGCAAATAACACACGTTCAAACGGAATTTGTTTAGACGCTTCAATTCCTGCAATTAAATTATCTGCACTTTTTTCTGCCATACGCTCTAAAGGAAGGACTTGCTCTTTTGTAAGCACGTATAAATCTGCATAATTTGTAATTAATCCTTCATTGACTAACAGCGTAACGGTTTCTCCACCTAAACCTTCAATATCCATTGCTTTTCGCGAAATAAAATGCTGAATACGTCCTATAATTTGTGGGTTACAACCATTATAATTAGGACAAAAGTGTTTGGCTTCACCGACTTCACGTTGTAGCTCTGTATCACACTCTGGACAATTAGTAATGTATTGGGTTGGTTGAGAATCTGCTGGTCTTTGAGATAAATCTACAGCAATAATTTTAGGTATAATTTCCCCTCCTTTTTCTACAAAAACGGTATCATTAATTCTAATATCAAGTTTTTCAATTTGGTCTGCATTGTGTAATGAGGCACGTTTTACTACTGTACCAGCTAACTCTACTGGTTCTAAATTAGCAACTGGTGTAATAGCTCCTGTACGACCTACTTGATAGGTTATCTCTTTTAAAACAGTACTAACTTGTTCTGCTTTAAACTTATAGGCTATTGCCCAACGTGGTGCTTTAGCAGTAAATCCTAACTCTTCTTGCTGGTACAAGCTATTAACTTTAACCACTACTCCATCAGTCTCATAAGGTAAATCGTGTCTTGCTTTGTCCCAGTAGTTTATAAACTCAAAAACTTGATCTATGCTATCGCATAATTTGGCTTCAGTAGGCACTTTAAATCCCATTTGTCGTGCTTCTTCTAAACTATCAAAGTGTGTTTTAAAGTTAAAATTATTACCAACTAATCCATACAATAAACAGTCTAAAGGTCGTTTTGCCACCTCTGCACTATCTTGTAGTTTTAAGCTTCCAGACGCAGTGTTTCTAGGGTTTTTATATGGCTCTTCACCATTAGCGATGCGCTCTTCATTCATTAAATTAAATCCATCGAATGGTAAAATAATTTCGCCTCTAATTTCAAATTCTTCAGGATAGTTACCTTTTAACTGTAAAGGAACAGAGTTTATAGTTTTAATATTTGCAGTTACCTCATCACCTTGAAAACCATCACCTCTAGTCACAGCATTAAACAACTTTCCGTTTTTGTACGTCAAATTTATAGAAGCACCATCATATTTAAGCTCGCATACATACTCTATCTTTCCGTCCACTTGTTTCTTCACTCGGGTTTCCCAATCTTTTAAATCTTCAAGAGAATATGAATTATCTAAACTATACATACGGTGTTTATGCACCACTGTGTTAAAGTTTTTAGTCACTTCTCCTCCAACTCTTACTGTTGGCGAATTGGCATCAAAAAATTCTGGATGCTCCTCTTCTAGCGCCTGAAGCTCTTTTAACTTTTGGTCAAACTCGTAATCGCTTATAGTTGGATTGTCTAAAACGTAGTAGTTGTAGTTATGTTGACGTAACTGATCTCTTAAAGTGTTTATTTTTTGTTGTATGCTCATATTAAATTATAATACTCTAAATATTATATTTTTATTTTAAATTTTAAAAAATAGGGTTTAGAAAGTTTTTCAGGATTGTAACACTCACCAACATAATTGACCACATTTATTATAAACTCATCATCATCTAACCAATACAACGAAAAAATATCATCCATACCTGCACTATTATTTTTTTTAAATGGATAGGACCATGATTCTGGTGTAAAGCTTATTAAACGTGTGTAAGAATTATCTATGCTTTTTTTATGTACTTCAAAATAAGTATCATGATAACATTCTGTTAGATCATGAGTTACTAATATTACATATTTTTTATTGGGAGAAACATAAGGATAGCCATTAAATGTATTTAAAGTATCTCCATTTTTTATGCTAATTTCAGTATGAGTATTTGGCATAAAAAACATATTTTCTGAGACCATATAACTATTAGGAAAGTCCCTATGATGAAATACATTAAAGCTTTTTGTTGGATTATATTCTGAGTGATAAGTTGTATCTTTTAAAATTAAATGTTCTCCATTTTCAAAAGATAGTGTAATGGTTCCGTCTATTTTTTTTGGTGCTTCTATTGGTGTAATTTTTTGTTTATCTAGTATTTGGTTCTTATATTTTTCAAAATCTATTTTCTTAATTTCTAACACTTTTTGTAAGTCAATTTTAGAATCTTCTCCTTTCTCTCCTAACACCAAATAACCATATTTATAAATAGTATTATCATTGGTATTTTGACTGTTTTCGTACAAAAAGCCATCAAATATAAAGCCTATATTATCTTTTAAAACATACCAATTGTGTTTGTATTTGTTGTCACTAACTTTAATACTTTCATAACTCCATTTAGTCACTATTTTGGCAGTACGTCCTTTTATGACATTACTATTATCTACTATTGTTGTGGAATCTTTTGAGTAATTTAAAATATATATCACTTCACCAAAATCTAATTTACCAATTTTATTACCTAACGAATCTCTAATAAGAAGTCCGCTTTTTGCTTTAACAGTTCTTCTATCTAATTTTGAAAATTCCTTTGGTGCAATCCATTTAAAAATAGAATCTTTGTCATTTTTTGCCAGCTCTACCGATTTGTAAATTGGATTTGAGCCTCTATTATTATCTAGTTTAACGGTATCTTTTATTGCAATACTCTCTTGCTTGTCACTATTTAATTCAACACTATTATTTTTTTCCTTTTTGCATGAAAAATTTAATAGTAAAATTATTATGTACAAGAATTGCTTCATTAATTTTTAGTTCCTATTATCATTCTATCTTTTCCAAACATATCCTGCTTTAATTGGACATCTTTAAAACCATGGTTTTCTAAAAGCTGTATCATCTCCTGACCAAGATATTCATTAATTTCAAAATATAATTCGCCTTTAGGCGTTAAGTTTTTAACAGCAAAATCAGTTATAGCTTTGTAAAATAGCAACGGATTATCATCCTCTACAAACAACGCTAAATGAGGCTCGTTATTTAATACATTTGGTTGCATTTGTGTTTTCTCTTGGTGTCTTACGTATGGTGGATTGGATACTATGATGTCAAATTTCAAGTCATTAAAATTTAAATCCCAATTTGACTTATTTAATATATTGGCTTCTATAAATTGTACTTCTACGTTATTTAACGTAGCGTTTTCGCTTGCTTTTTCTAACGCTTTCGCGGAAACATCTAGCGCAAAAACAGAACTGGTTGATAAATGTTTAGCTAAACTTATAGCAATACAACCACTTCCTGTACCAATATCTAATATCTTAAGAGACTTATCGACTGTGCTTGAAGTGACATTTGATATAATTAAGTCTACTAATTCTTCCGTTTCGGGACGAGGTATTAGTGTATGCTCATTTACTTTAAATGGTAAACCGTAGAACTCGGTTTCACCTATTATGTATTGTATGGGTTTATGGTGCTTTAAAAGGTCTAAAGCCTTAAAAATAGGTTCTTGCTCCTGTTTGGTGATTGCAAGGTCAGGATGTAAAGCCAAATCTAATCGACTGTATTTATAGTAAGCTTGAGTTAATATAAAAAAAAAGGACTGCACCTCGTCTTTTCCATAAATAGCATCTAATTCGTTATGAAAAATGTTTTTTAAATCTGTTAATCTCATAGTGTTTTTATCATCCAAACTCCACAGTTAAAATGTCCAGTTTGGCCTAAAGGAGCATTTAAATGGGTAAATCCATAACTTTCATAAATATGTATAGCTTCTTTTAATTTTGGGATAGTTTCTAGATAGGCTTGTTTAAAACCTAATGATTGTCCTTTGTTAAGACATTTTTCGAATAGTTTCTTACCAAAACCTTTTCCGCGTAAGCGATTAGAAAAATACATTTTTTGTATTTCAAACACCTCATCTTCCATTCCGTTTAAAGGCTTTAATCCACCTCCTCCTTCAATAACTCCATCTATAGTCACAACGTAGTAGGCTTCATTGTGTTTAGCATAAGATTGGTACATTTTCGGTGTTTCTTCATCTGCATAAGCTGTACCTACTAAAGGCAAACCATATTCAATAAAAACCTCACGTATAATAGCTTCCATTTGAGGATTATCTTGTGGCTGTATTTCTCTTATTTCAATAATAGCATTACTCACTTATAAATAGTATTTTTGCTTCATATTTTAGAGGTTCAAGATACATTAAATCTAAAAATGTCATAATGAAAAACACACTAATCTTATTAACATTATTGTTCACTTTTTTTAGCTGTAAGGTTAGAGAAACTCCAGAATTTATTAAGGTTGAGAATATTAAAATTACTGAAACTTCTCCAAAATATATTACGATTACCGCAGATGCTTTTTTCTTGAATCCTAATAATATTGGAGGTGAATTGGAAACAGATGGTATTAAAGTATTAGTGAATGACAACGAGTTAACCTCAGTCACTGCCAAAAGCTTTAAAGTTCCAGCAAATAAAGAGTTTTCTATTCCATTACAAGCAAGTATCCCAATTGATAGTTTATTAAGCAATAAAAGCCTAAGCAGTTTATTAGGTAGTTTTATAAATAAAAAAATGAAAGTCCAATATGTTGGTGATATCAAATATAAAATCCTTGGGTTTTCAAGAAAATATCATATTGACAGAACCGAAGACGTTAAAATAAAGCTATAAATTGTCTCACGAATATTACATAACACGTTGTTTACAAATTGCTAAAAATGGATTAGGTACTACTCGCCCAAATCCTATGGTTGGTTGTGCTATAGTACACAATAACACCATTATTGGAGAAGGCTTTACTAGTCCGTATGGTGGTAATCATGCAGAGGTCAATGCCATACAATCTGTAAAAGATCAATCCCTTTTAAAAACAGCAACTATTTATGTGACTTTAGAGCCTTGTAGCCATTTTGGTAAAACACCACCTTGTAGCGATTTAATTATACAGTATAACATACCAAATGTAGTTATTGGTTGTATAGATGATAATCCAGAAGTTGCAGGACAAGGCATTAAAAAGTTAAAAGAAGCAGGTTGCAATGTCACTGTTGGCGTTTTAGAAGCTGACTGTAAAGCGCACCACAAACGGTTTTTTACATTTCATAATAAAAAACGTCCTTACGTTATATTAAAATGGGCAGAAACTAAAGATGGTTTTATAGCACCTAGTTTTAAAGATGAAAAAAAGCCAGTTTGGATAACAAATCTATACTCACGTCAATTAGTGCATAAATGGCGTGCTGAAGAACAAGCCATTTTAGTTGGAACTAATACTGTTTTGGAGGACAATCCTAGTTTAACAGTAAGAGATTGGATAGGTTACAATCCTGTTAGAGTGGTTTTGGATAAACATGATACACTAAATCGTAATTTTACAGTATTTGATTCTGAAGCAGAAACCATTATTTTGAAAGAAAACACTGCCAAACTCATTTGTGACACATTATACAATGCCAATATTAACTCCATAATTATTGAAGGCGGAAGTAAAACCTTACAACTTTTTATCAACGAAGGGCTTTGGGATGAAGCACGTGTTTTTACTGGACCTGTTACTTTTAAAGAAGGTATAAAAACGCCTGTCTTTTCTGGTAAATTAGCTTCTGAACAACACATAAAACAAGACACTTTAAAACTATATACTAATGATTAAAACCATAATCTTCGATTTTGGAGATGTGTTTATCAATTTAGATAAAGAAGGCGCAATGACTAATGCATTGGAGCTATTTGAATTGGATGAATTATCTGAAGAACTTATCGCTTTTAATGCCTTTTACGAACAAGGATTGATTGACACCAACGAGTTTTTAGATTTTTACCTTAATAACTTTCCTAAATTATCTAAAAAAGATATTATTGAAGCTTGGAATTATATTATCTGCGATTTTCCACCTAAACGATTAGAGTTTATACAACAATTAGCTAAAGACAAACAGTACCAACTTATATTATTAAGTAACACTAACGAGTTGCACATTAATCATATCAAAGAATATATTCCGTTTTACGAAGAATTTAAAGCGTGTTTTGATCAATTTTATCTGTCTCATGAAATCATTCTACGCAAACCAAACGCAGATATTTTTCAGTTTGTTTTAGATGAAAATAATTTAAATCCAAAAGACTGTTTATTTATTGATGATACAAAAGAAAATACTGAAACTGCCAATAAATTAGGTATTCACGTTTGGAACAATAACCCAAAGACTGAAGACATTATTGATTTGTTTACCATTAAAAAAGATCTATTTTAATGTATTTACTACTTAGTATTTGTGCTTCGACATTAATTTTTGTCATTTTTAAAACTATTGGCAAGCGTAATGTTAACACCTTACAAACTATTGTGGTCAACTACTTTACCGCATTTACTTTAGGCGTTTTAAGTTATGATTCTACTGTAGTTGTTTCAGAAATAATTTCCTCAAAATGGTTTTTTGGAGCAATTGGCTTGGGTATTTTATTTATTACCATATTTAATGTCATGGCATTAACAGCACAGCGTAACGGTTTATCTGTTGCTTCTGTTGCAAGTAAAATGAGTGTAGTAATTCCAATAATTTTTGGACTTTTTGTGTATAATGAAAGTTTAGGATGGCAAAAAGGACTAGGTATTATTTTAGCATTAGTTGCAGTTTACTTAGCTTCAGTCAAAGTAAAATCAAAAACCTTCTCTTACAAAGGTTTATGGTTACCTATCATTTTATTTTTAGGGTCTGGTACTATAGACACTTCCATAAAATATATTGAAACAACCTATTTGGCAGATAATGGTATTCCTATTTTTTCTGCTACCATTTTTTTAATAGCAGGTTGTATTGGAGTTGGCTTGCTTTCTGCGAAAGCGATACAAAATACTTATGTTTTTGACTCTAAAAGCATCATAGCAGGAGTTGTATTAGGAATTGTCAACTACTACTCCATTTATACTTTATTAAAAGCTTTAAATGCAGAACACTTTGAAAGTTCGACCATTTTTACTGTCAATAATGTTGCTATTGTCATGTTATCCACTGTAATAGGCTTATTGTTATTTAAAGAAAAATTGTCTCTAAAAAACTGGATAGGAATTAGCATTGCCATTATTTCTATAATTCTAGTAACTTTAGCTTAGACTTATGGAAAACGATACCTACAAGACAATTATCAAATCTTCAGAAGAGGTCTTACACAAAGACAAAAATTCTAAATTTTTTAGCTATGCTTTTCCTATAAGTATAGAAGATGACATTAAACAGCATCTTGAAGATTTAAAACAGCAACATCCTAAAGCAGGACATTTTTGTTACGCTTACCAAATAGGAAAAGAAAAAACCACAATAGCTTACAGAGCCAATGATGATGGCGAACCTAGCAATAGTGCAGGACTACCAATTTATGGGCAAATCCAATCGTTTGAAGTAACTGACATATTAGTGGTTGTTGTGCGTTATTTTGGAGGTGTAAAATTAGGCGTTGGAGGTTTAATTAATGCGTATCGTACTGGAGCTCAGTTAGCTTTAGAGGCCTCAAAAATTGTAGAACTCACTATTAATATTGACTATATTATTACTTGTGATTATGAAGTGATAAACAAAGTCATGCGCGTTATTAAAGAAAAAAACTTAAACATAATAGACCAAAAATTAGAATTGGACTGTCAAATCACTATTTCAGTTAGAAAAAAAGATGCAGAAAAAATCTATTCTATTTTTGAATCAATTTACAAAGTAACTATTAAGAAAACAGATTATTAATTTTTTAAAGCCTCTAAAAAATATTGAGGTGGTCTTGTTGGCTTTTTTGTATTAATATCTACAAATGCTAAAACTACATTTGCAGTACACAGAATTTGTTGCAAATCATTCAGTATTTCATACTCAAATTCGACCAGAGCAGTAGGCGATTTTTTTAGTTGGGTTTTTACTTTAATTAGGTCGTCGTAAAAAGCTGATTTTTTGAAATTTATAGATAACGACACTACAGGAAGCGCAATTCCTTCTTTTTCCATTTTTTTATAAGATATACCCAACTTACGCAACCATTCTATTCTAGCAAGTTCTAGATATAATGCGTAATTTCCGTGATGAACAACTCCCATTTGGTCTGTTTCTGCATATCTTACTCTTATTTCAATTTCATCCTGTTTTATACCCATTTTCTTATTTTTTTTTTGTAGTTTCGAAACGTTAACCAACATGAGAAAAAAAAACTAAAAATTCAATAGTAAATGATTTTTTTTTTACGTTTTTTGTTCACATATTTGCCAAGCTAACAAACAGAGGTCTCTTATCGCTATTTTTGAGACAAAATAACTAACTTAAAAATATCTTTTAATATTAAC